>NZ_JAOCFS010000012.1:0-81485 GCF_029842105.1 Empedobacter sp. GD03797 | reverse complement strand
TTCGAAAAGAAACCTTTTTGTAAAGCAAAAATTAAAACAATTCCAACCATCGGAATCCAATAATAAATTCCATAACGAAAAGCTCTCGCAACATCATTGTGGAAGTAAAAAAAGATTGCCAAAACCGTAATTGCAGCGATTTCTATTAAAGTTCCTTTCGAAAAACTGATAGGCGTATCTTTTATCTTTTTATAGATTTGACAGGTAATAATTCCTAAAATAAAATCGAAACTGCGAACAATTGGATTGATGTAAAAAATTGCTTTTTCCAACTTCATATTTGTTCTGAAATAAGGTTCAGCAAAAATGATAATCGGAATAATTAGTAATAAAATATATTTCAGTTTCGGAAATTTATGCAACCAAATCACATAAAAAGGAAACATTAAATAGAAAAATAATTCGGTCGAAATACTCCATGAAACGTTATTAATAGAGAAATAAAAGTCTTTTACAGGAATATAAGATTGTAATAAAAATAAGTTTGCACCTGCAATATCCCAATGAAAATAACCTTGCCAAACATTGATGATAACAAACGGTAACATGACACAAAAGGTTAGGGCATGAAGCGGATAAATACGAGCGATTCGCGCGATATAAAACTTCTTTTTATCAAAATTTGGATTGTCGATTACTTTCTTTTCGTAATTAAGCGCCAAAACAAATCCGCTCAAAATAAAGAAAAAACCAACACCAAGATAACCTTCGAAAAAGACGTTATTTTTTAGATAATTATACCAAGCTAAATCGGTTTTTACAAACGTTAAATGGCTTAAGAAAACAACAAAAGCAAAGAAAAAACGTAAAGAAGTTAAGCTATTTAGCATTAGTCAATAATTTTAATTTCCATTTGATAATATTCGTCAAACATGCGAATAAATTCGTCCAATTTACTTTCTCTTACCGAAATTGTAAACATGCATTTATCAGAAAAATGCTTGTCTTTAATCTCTCCAGAAATCCGATCGACATTGCGTTCTACAATTCCTTGTTGATCATAATTGAAAACCATTTTTACACGTTTCGAAACAAATTTTTCTACAATATTTGCTTCTTCCAACACAACTTGTGCCGCATATTTATACGCTTTTACCAAACCAGGAATTCCTAATTTTGTTCCGCCAAAATAACGTACAGAAACAATCAAAACATTAGTGATTTCGCTTGATAAAATTTGATTATAAATAGGTAAACCAGCCGAACCACTTGGCTCTCCATCATCATTTGCACGATGATTTTTACCATCAATTCCAAGTGCGTACGCATAACAATGATGATTGGCGTCGGGATGAATTTCGCGCAATTGATCCAAATAAATTTTGATGTCATCTTCATTTTCAACTGGATAAGCAAAATTAATAAACTTACTACCCAATTCTTTGAAAATTACATCTTCCACCGCTTTCTCGATTGTACGATAATTGTCCGTCATGTTGTATTGAAAAGTACCGCAAAGATAGTTTAAATAGTACTTTTAACGAAAAAAGGTTTTATATTTATGAGTGATGAAAAAAATTATGAATGAAATTGAATGATAAAGTAATTTTAAATACTTTTTTAGGAAAAAAGAATACAAATAATTTAAGAGATGAAAATCATTATTGGATTTTAATTGGAGAAAGTGGAAAAGTTATTGAAATAAATAATGATTTATTTGAAGGAAGAGTTTTAGTGTTATTTGATAATGATTTAGATGAATTAAATCTTAATAATCATAATCTTATCAAAAACTCTCTTTGGATATTAGAAACTGATTTAATAATTGATAAAAGATAAAAAAAGAACCTCATTTCTAAGGTTCTTCAATTTCTATTCTATTTTCGAAAATATTTAATTCATCATTTAAAAAGCGATGTTTTTCAGTTCGAGTTCCTTTCAGTCGAGGAGCTAAAATTCCTTCATTCCAAATAGTATCCGAACTCAAAATTCGTGCTTCATCCCACAAATCAGCATCAATAAAATGTTGTATGGTATCACTTCCACCTTCAATAATCAAGGATTGAATATTGTTTTCGTACAAATAATCCATTACTTGCGGCAATATTTTTTGTGTAAAATCTAATTGAACAAGTTCTAAATTTTCTTCAGAACAATTTTCAATCGAATTGAAAATTACAGTAGGTTGTGTTTGATCAAATAAATGGAAACTTCTCGGAATCGCTAAGTTTTTGTCAATCGCAATTCTCAACGGATTATTTCCTTCCCATAATCGCGTGTTAAGTTGCGGATTATCAATTAAAGCTGTGTTTTTTCCAACCAAAATAGCTTGTTCTTCTGTTCGCCATTTATGCACTAATTGCTTTGTATATTGGTTTGTAATCCATAATTGTACATCATCGCGTCCCATGTATCCATCTTCTGTTTGTGCCCATTTTAAGATAATATATGGACGTTTTTTCTGATGAAAAGTGATAAAACGTTTATTAAGTTTGATGCATTCTTTTTCCAAAACACCTAAAGTTACATCAACACCATTTTTCAGCAAACGCAAATAACCTTGTCCATTTACTTTCGCAAAAGGATCTAGAGTTCCGATTACTACTTTTGGAATCTCTTTTTCTATAATCAAATCCGCGCAAGGAGGTGTTTTTCCATGATGTGAACAAGGTTCTAACGTAACATATAACGTAGATTCTTTTAATAATTCTTGATTTTTAACCGAATTAATTGCGTTCACTTCGGCGTGTGGTCCACCATATTCTGACGTAAAGCCTTCGCCTATAATTTTGTTGTTATGTACAATAATAGAACCAACAAACGGATTAGGATATGTTGTTCCTAACCCGTTTGTTGCAATTTGTATACAACGAGCCATATATTGCTCATCGATAGATTGTTGTGTCATGCCTAAAAATTATGCATTAAAATCAATATTGAATAATGTTTTCAGTTTGATTTCTGCTTCAATTAATTTTTTACGTTTATCGTCAATTTGCTTGTAAACATCTTTTAATAAAGGATTGTTCTCATTTGCATTCGAAAAGAAATGTACATTATTATCCAATTGATTAATCTCTTTTTCTAAATCCTCAATTATTTTACGTGTTTTTCTAATCTCATCATCCAATAAATTTCCATTATTTCCAGATTTTACTTTATTGACAAATGATTTTAACTTATAATCGTTCAATTCATTTTTAGAAAGATTTAAAGCATCTAATTTTTTGTGGTAAACATCTGTAAATTCTTGATTGATTGAAATTTTTTCTGATGGAACTTTTCCTAAACTTGCCCAATTATGTTGAATTTCTTCTAATTGTTTCAACGCCTCATCTTTGTTTTCAGAAATCGTTTGATTTTTGAAATCGTTTAAGAAAGCTTGTTTCTTTTCGAAATTTAGTTCCAATTTTTGATTCGCTTGTTCGTGACGTTTTTTGTAACGATCAAAGAATTGATTACATGTATCTTTGAATTCTTTCCAGATTTTGTCTGAATTTTTTCTTGGAACATGACCAATTTTTTTCCAATCATTTTGGATTTTTTTAATCACTTGTACAGAAGCATTCCAATCCGTGCTTTCCGTATGTTGTTTTGCGATTTCTAACAAAGCTAATTTCTTTTCAAGATTCAGTTGTTGTTCTGATTTTAGATTTTTATAGAAATCATTTTTGATGTGATTAAATTGTCTTGTAACTTCTTTGAAAGCTTCCCAAGTTGCAGAATTTTTATCTTTCGGAACACGTCCAATTGTGATAAAATTTTCACGCAAAGAGTTTATTTCAGAAATAGCTTTTTGCCAATCGCCATGCGATTTTGTTGTTGCTTGCTCAGAAATTTCTTTGATACGAACGATAATTTGATTTTTCTTTTCTAAATTATCTTTTTGCTCTTGTTTTATTTTTTCATTCAATTCACCTTTACGGTCATGAATTTTATTTGTTAATTCTTTGAATTTTTGCCACGTTGGTTCGCGCAAATCTTCTTGTACAGGAACGGCTTCTTCTTTCCATAAACGATGCAAATATTGCAATTCGTTCAAAGCTTTTTGCACGTTTTGCTCTCCAATTAATTCTTCCGCACGTTTAATAATCGATTGACGAACTTCAAGATTATGTGCATAATCTAAGGTTTGCAATTCCTTATTCATATCCAAATACGTGTAGAAATTATCTAGATGGAAAAAATAATTTTTGAATACATTTTCAGCATTTTTGCTCGGAATTCTTCCTGCATTGTGCCAACGAGTTTTTAACTCACGAAATTTCTTGAACATTGCCGCCGAAGAATCACTTGGTTCTTGATACAAGGCTTTTAATTCGTCAATAATTTCTAAACGTTCTTTTAAATTATCAGATTCCTTTTTTTCGTTTTCTTTATGAAAAACTGCTAACTGATTTTTGAAATCGTTGTAAACAGCGTTAAATTTTGCTCTAAAAGATGTTTCGTATTTAAAATCTAATTCATCACCACCTTCACTTAAGAAAGCTTCTTTTTTCGCAGCTTCATCTTCTTCTAATTTAGCTTTGAATGCATCACGAATTTGATTAAAATGCTCGCGAATCTCTTGAACATCATATTTACTCAATAGATTTTTTGCTTCGTTAATCAAAACATCAAAACTAAATGTTTCGTAATCTTTGAACGAAATATCGCTTATTTTTTCTTGGTTCGTTAACTCTTCGGTTTTATAAGATTCCGTGTTAGAGTCGTTTGTAGTTGCAGGTTTAGGTAATTGTTCTCCGTCTGCATTTTGCAGGTTATCCATTTCAGTATTCATAAGAAAATAAGTTTTGTTTCTCAAATCTAATAAAATTTGAGGACAATATCAAGTCTATTTTGTACGATTATTCCAAATTTTCCAAGCTTTTTCAGCTTGTAAAACCAACATTTCGTGACCATTTTTAATTTTGGCTCCATTTTGTTGACCATTTTCTAAAAATTTTGTCAATGGTGGATTGTAAATTAAGTCGTACAATAAATGATTTTCGTTGATAAATTGATAGGGTAGAAGTGGAGCGTTTTCAGTATTTGGAAAAGTACCAACTGGCGAACAATTCACAATAATTTGATGATTATGAGTGATTTCTTCATTCAATTCATCATAAGAATAATGATTTTCGGTTTTTGTTCTCGAAACAATTTTATAGTCAATTTTCAATAAATCAAGAATATAAAAAACCGCTTTTGCAGCGCCTCCATTTCCTAAAACCAACGCTTTTTTGTGATGAGGTTCTAAAAGAGGTTCTATCGAATGGTGAAAACCGTAACAATCTGTATTATGCCCGATTCGTTTTCCATCTTGTATCAAAACGGTATTTACCGCACCAATTGCTTTGGCTTCTGGCGATAATTCGTCCAAAAATGGAATGATTTCTTGTTTGTAAGGAATTGTGACATTGAAGCCCACTAAACCTTCGGTTTCGAATACTTTTTCTACTTCATCGATTTGCTGTAAATCAAAAACATTGTAGACAGCGTCTACAATGTTCTCGTTTTTAAATTTTTCAGCAAAATAAGATTTAGAAAATGAATAGGAAATATTTCTTCCGATTAATCCAAATTGTCTCATTCTTCTGTTTTATTTTTATTGAATTGAGCTTTCACGATTCGGATAATCAACGGCATATTCGCCAATAATATAATTCCGAAAATGAATTTCTCTAAATTATTTTTTACAATGTCAAACTGACCTAATGTGTGTCCCAAAAGCGAAATAACGCCAACCCAAAGCACCGCGCCTATAAAACTATAGGTAATAAATGTGCGATAATTAAGGTTTGTAACACCACAAATAAATGGAATTATAGTACGAACTACAGGCATAAAACGAGCAATAATAATTGCTTTTTTACCATTTTCGTTAAAAAATTCTGTTGCTTTTTCGATATGTTTCTTTTTAAGAAACCACGAGTCTTTTCGTCCTAAAATCCAACCCCCAAATTTGCGTCCAACATAATAATTTACGTTATCACCAAGAATTGCTGCAACCATCAGTAATGGAATAATATATTCGATATGCAAATGGTTTTGATCATCGCTTGCCGCAATCATTCCAATCGAAAAGATTAGTGCATCTCCAGGTAAAAAAGGCATTAAAAATGACATGATAATTAAACCAGTTTCGGCGAAAATTATCAGGAATAAAATAACATATATCCAATAACCGTAATTATTGATAATGTCCATTAATACCTTGTCTGGGCGTTGAACAAAATTGGTGATAAACTCAATAATAGATTGCATTTTTTATTTTTTAAGCTCTAATTATATCAGCTCCAATAGCACGTAAACGTACATCGATATCTTCGTAACCACGGTCAATTTGATCGATATTATGAATAACAGTTTTTCCTTTCGCAGAAAGTGCAGCAATTAATAAAGACATACCGGCACGAATATCTGGCGAAGTTAATTCGGCTCCTTTCAATGGCGTTTCGTGATTAAGACCAATTACTGTTGCACGGTGCGGATCACATAAAATAATTTGGGCACCCATATCAATTAATTTATCCACGAAGAATAAACGAGATTCGAACATTTTTTGGTGAATCAAAACACTTCCTTTTGCCTGTGTTGCAATTACCAAAATAATTGACAATAAATCTGGCGTAAATCCTGGCCATGGCGCATCAGAAATAGTTAAAATAGAACCGTCAATAAAACGCTCGATTTCGTAATGTTCTTGAGCTGGAATATAAATATCGTCATCGCGACGTTCTAATTTGATTCCTAATTTTCTGAAAACATCTGGAATAACACCTAAATTTTCCCAGGAAACATTTTTGATTGTTAATTCAGATTTTGTCATTGCTGCTAAACCAATCCAAGATCCAATTTCGATCATATCTGGTAAACATGTATGTTCAGTTCCGCCTAATTTCTCAACTCCTTCAATCGTTAAAAGATTCGAAGAAATTCCAGAAATTTTAGCACCCATTCTGTTCAACATTTTACATAATTGTTGAATGTAAGGCTCACATGCAGCGTTGTAAATGGTTGTTGTTCCTTTCGCTAAAACTGCAGCCATAATAATATTTGCAGTTCCAGTTACAGAAGCTTCTTCTAATAACATATAAGAACCTTGTAATCCTTTTTCGTCCACTTCTACACCGTAGAAATCTTCGTCAGGATTGAAACGATATTTTGCTCCTAAAGCAAAGAAACCTTCGAAGTGCGTATCTAAACGACGACGTCCAATTTTATCTCCTCCTGGTTTTGGCATAAAAGCTTCTCCGAAACGAGCTAAAAGTGGTCCCATTAACATGATCGATCCACGTAAGGCAGCACCATCTTTGCGAAATTGTTTTCCTTTTAAATAATCTAATCGTAATTCGTCAGCTTGAAAAGTGAAATCTCCTTTTCCATTTTTTTGTGTTTTTACGCCTAAATCACCCAAAATTTCAATCAAACGATTGACATCTCGGATATCTGGAATATTTTTAACACGAACTTGTTCATTGGTTAATAAAACCGCACATAAAATTTGTAGTACTTCATTTTTAGCACCTTGCGGAGTAATTTCTCCTTTCAAAGGTTTCCCTCCCTTTATTTGAAATGTAGCCATTTAGTTGTATTAAATAGTTTTGATTTAACCTTTATTGTTTCGAACGTTTTGGTTTCGATTGTTGTTATTTTGATTATTTCGGTTATTGTTGTTTTGACGATTATTCGAATTTTGGTTATTATTTCGATTGTTGTTATTTTGATGATTACGATTATTGTTTTGGTAACTTCTATTGTTTTGATTGTTGTTTGAATGATTATTATTCGAATTCAAACGATCAGGTGAAACCAAATGATCATCAACTTTTCTCAAATCAATTTTACCATCAGATAATTCGTACAAATGATTAAAAATAACTTGATCGTCAACTGTATCTTTATTCCAAAGTAAATAACATTTTTTCATGTGATTGGCAATCGCAAAGTACAAACCTTCGCGTTTTTCACCTTCTGCCCACGTTACAGCAACATCAATCATTTTACGAATATTATTTCCGTAATATCTGTATTTATAGATGCTTTTTGGATAGTCTACTTTATTTGGTTTACTATTTACCGTATCTTTTTTTGTCGGAATTGGATAAGGAGATTTTACATCCAAATCAAATTCTGCCATTATAAAAAGTTGATCCCAAAGTTTGTGTTGAAAATCTGGTACATCGCGCAAGTGAGGATTTAATTCTCCCATTACTTCAATTATAATTTCGGCAAATCCGTTGCGTTCTGTTTCGTCTGTTATTGTTTTACAATGATTTACCATTTCTTGAATATGACGACCATATTCTGGAATAATCAATTGCGAACGAAGTGTATTATATTCCATTAAATTTTCTAATGTATTGGTTACAAATTTACAAAATTCTATCCGATTATTTGGGTAGAAAAGGTGTATTGATTGCTAATTTTTTATTAAATTTTATTCCTCAAAAAAACGGTTATAGTCGGAAGAAGATAAACCGTAAAACAAGATTTTGTCTATTTTAATTCAAAATAGTTAAAAATCTCTATCACCAAGGAAAATTAAGTTAAAACCTTTTGGTTGTCAACAAATATAGTATTTTCTTTTAATAATATAGAATTTTGGGTTTTGTTTTAATCTTCCGTATAGTCAATAATATCACCTGGTTTACAACCTAAAGCTTTGCAAATTGCATTCAAAGTTTCGAAACGAATAGCCTTTGCTTTTCCATTTTTTAGAATAGATAAGTTAGATAATGTAATACCAACTTTTTCACTCAAATCATTCAAAGACATTTTACGTTTTGCCATCATGACATCTAAATTGATAATAATTGCCATATTTATATCGTTAAATCGTTTTCTAGTTTCATTTGAATATTTTTAAATAAAATTTAGATTTAGTTTCCATATTTAGTAATAATTTATTTTTCAAATTAAATAGAAATATTTTGAATTACAAAATAAATTTATTGTAAAACAATAAAAATGTATTAATAAACAATTTAATTGTTGTTTTTGTAAGCTAATTAATTTTTATTGATTTGTAACGTTTTTGAACATTTATCCTCTATTTTGAATAATCCTTTAGGTAGAATGTTGTAGTACCTTTACAATCGTAAATGAAAACGATTTTTCACATATTTTCTGTCCTTTTTTTGATTGTTCTGTTTAGTTTTTCTAACAAAACAAATCAATCTTCTGCGCATCAAAAAGTAGAAAAAGAGACAATAAAATGTGATAATACAAATAGCACTATTGAAGGATTTACATTTACTGTAGAAGATTTAAAAATCAATGATTTTTCTTTTGATGAATTTATCAACGCAGATGTTAAGTTTAATTTTAATCAACAGATTTGTGTTCGTATTTTTTCTGATTTATTTTCTACTTCAACCAATAAAATTTGCCTGTTGAGGCATTATATCTACGGTTTACCATTTATCTGATAAACATAAAACTTTCTTATACATAACTATTTTCTAAGCATTCATTTTGTTTAGAAAGAGGAAACCTATTCACAAAAATTAAAAATTATGCACGAATTAAGTATTGTCAAAGACATATTTGATACGTTGAACGAGCACTATGATTCGAAGATAGAAGACATAGAAAAAGTTCAAATTACAGCTGGGCTTTTATCAAATGTTCAACCTGTTTTAATCCAAAATGCATTTGATGCATTTATAGCTGATAACCAAAATTATAATGAAATCGAGTTAGAGGTTTTAGTCAATGAAATTGTGGCGTATTGCGAACATTGTCACAAGAATTTCGAAGTTAAATATCACAAATTTGTTTGCGAAGATTGTTCAACACCATCCAGTACAATTGTCAAAGGAAATGAGCTTTTTATCTCGCAAGTCATCTTTAAAAATAAATAATCATTAATTAAACATATTTCAATTATGTCAACAAATACACAAAATCCAAAAAGTCTTGGGAATAGAGTAGGATCTGTTCAATGCGACAACACAACTTTACATTTATTAAAAGCCAACGATTATGTTGCAAATGCGATTCGCGAACGTCTGAAAGATGTTTGTATCATCAATGTTTGTTCGTCTCCAGGATCAGGAAAAACAACGTTGTTACAAGAAATTGGAAAACGTTTGGGTAAAGAATTGAATATTTCTGTTTTAGTTGGTGATCCAGAAACGGAGCGTGATGCAGTTCGTATGCGCGAAGTAGGAATTAATGCTTTGCAAATTGTAACAGGTGGAATGTGTCATATCGAAGCGCAAATGATTTTACAAGCTTTGGATCACATTAATTTGGATGGAACAGATTTATTATTTATCGAAAATGTAGGAAATCTTCTTTGTCCATCTGCTTTTGATTTAGGTGAAGATTATCGTGTAACACTTATTGCTACAACAGAAGGTGATGATAAACCAAAAAAGTATCCACGTATGTTCTTAACAAGTGAGTTGATGTTGGTTTCTAAATCAGATTTATTGCCATATGTACCTTTTTCTATCGAGGCGGTTACTAAAGATGCAAGAGAGGTTAATCCAAACTTAGAAGTGCAAACAATTAGTACCTTGAATGGAGAAGGAATTGACGAATGGTGTCAATGGTTGAAAGAGAAAGTTCAGTTGAAAAAAGAAGCTGCACAACAAAAATAATACATCGAAATAATGGAAAATCAGTTGGTTATTATAGATGAAATTCAGTCAAAAATTGAACAAGTAGAAAATGGTTTGGATCAATTAACGATTGAATGGTTTGAGATTCGAAAACAGAAAATTACGCGAAAAACAACTGCTGGTTTGACATTAGAACTTCGATTACAAACTAAAAATGAGTGGCAGAACGGCGATCGATTATTTTATGAAAACAATTTAATAGCTTCAGTTTACATAAAACCTTGTTTGTGTATTCAGTTTTCTGCAAAGTCGAAGTCCGATGCCGCTGATTTTTGTTACTTCGTTGGCAATCGTCACCTTCCTATTTACTGGAAAAACGACGACGATAATCAACTTTTGCTTCCTTATGATGGTCGTATGTACGAGCAACTTTTGACTCGTTATCAAGACAAAATACAACTTGTCGAAGCACAATTAATCAGTGAATTTTTATTAAAAAATTTGGTAAAAAATTAAACCATGAATTGTAAAATATTTCATCGCATAACCCTTGTTTTATCATTCTTTATTTTCTTTCAAAGTTGTCATTCTTCTTCAAAAAAGAGTGAACAACAAGGTGAAATAAAGGCGGAAGATAGCCGTGGAAAAATAGTTTCGTTACCACAAGAAGCAAAACGAGTAATTGTACTTTTTGAACCTTCTTTGGACGAAATTTACATGTTGCACGCCGAAGATAAAGTGGTTGGAATTCCGCAACAAGTTTTTCAGAATGAAGATAAATTTGAGTTCTATGCAAAATTAGATGAGCGAATCAAAAATAAAACAATTGCGACGCCAACTTTTGGTGGAGGATCAAGTAATATTGAAACAATTGTTGGTTTACAGCCAGATTTAGCGATTGTTTATGAACAAAATATCGAAACAATTCAGCAATTAGAAGAACTAAATATTCCTGTTTTTACGGTTTCAAGTTTAAGTCAAGATAAAATTTACAAAGAATTGCTTGGAATGGGAACTTTATTAGGAAAAAAACAACGTGCTGAAGAAGTGGTTTCATATGTAAAAGCTGAAGCTGAAAAGTTGAAAACTCCTGTAAACGAAAAGCCTAAAAAAGTCTATTACGCATGGTCGAAAGGACGTATTTTTTCGACATCTGGAAAAGGAACTTTGTTAGATTTAGCGATCAAATTATCGGGTGCAGAAAATGCTTGTCCGTTGGAAATGGAATCGCCAAATGTTGGTGCAGAATCTATTTATAAATGGAATCCTGATTTGATTGTACTTTGGAATTCGAGCCTTGATGAGGTGTATCAACTAAAAGAATTGGATGCTTTGCCAGCGGTAAAATCTAAACAAGTTTTCGCGATGAATCCTGCGTTTTATTACGATCCGCATACGGTTAAGTTTTTATTATTTGCCAAACAACTTCGCAATTGGTGCTATCCTTCGGCTTATTCGACTGAACAATTAAACAAAGAGGTGCAAAACGATATCATGCAATTGTACCAAAAACCAGATTTATACAAGAAAAATGCAATCTAAATTGAAATCTTACGGTCTACTTTTGATTTTACCACTTACGGTTGTCATCCTTTCTATGACAATGGGCGCAACGAATTTTGTAGGTATTTCGGAGTTGATTCGTTACAGTTCATCTGCAATCAGCAAGTTAATTTCGGGAACAACTAATTTACCTCAATCAAGTATAGAAACTATTTTGTGGCAAGTTCGTTTACCTCGTATTGTATTAACATTTATTGTTGGCGCAGCTTTGGCATCTTCTGGAAACGTTTTACAAGCAATTTTCAGAAATCCAATTGTAGATCCATTTACATTAGGTATATCATCTGGTTCTGCTGTTGGAGCAGCTTTAGCGATGGTTGTTCCTGTGTTATCAATCAATATATCAGCATTTGTATTTGGAATTTGCGCTGTATTATTAACGTATTTAATATCTAAAACAAACGTCAAAAGTTCGTTAATCAATATGGTTTTATCAGGAATGATAATTTCTGGAGTTTTTACAGCCGTTTTGACGCTTTTACAATACATCAGTGATCCTTATAAACTGCAAATGATTGTGCAATGGACGATGGGAAATTTACATACAGCTTCTTGGGAAAAAGTAGAAATAGCTTTTTATCCGATTTTAATTGGTTTAACCATTATTATTTTATTCCGTTGGAAACTTAATTTATTGTCTTTGGGTGACGAAGAAGCGCTTGCAGTTGGGGTAAAACCAGGACTTTTGAAGGTTATTTTGATAGGAGTTGCAACCTTAATTACAGCCGCTTGTGTTGCTGCAGTTGGTGTGATAAGTTTATTTGGATTAATCGTTCCACATATTAGTCGAATGTTTTTTGGACCAAATAACGAAAAAACGGTTTGGGCAAATATTAGTATTGGCGGAACTCTTCTTTTAGTAATTGACGATTTTTCGAGAACGGTAATGCCTTTTGAGATTCCTGTTGGTGTTTTTACAATGTTGATTGGTGCACCAATTTTTATTTATCTGATGAGAAAAAACGCAGCAAATTGGAACTAATGAAAGCAATAGTTAATATACAAAATTTATCGTTTACCTACGGAAAAGATAAAATTCTGAATGATGTAAATGTCAATTTTTCTGAAGCAAAATTATCTGTTGTGATGGGAAAAAACGGAAGTGGAAAATCGACTTTGTTTAATATCATCGCAGGTTTGGATAAGAAATACGACGGAAATGTTTTCATTGGAAATGAAGAACGCAAAAAGATAAAAGTTGGATCATCTTCGCTTCGTTTAGGCTTTATGACGCAGTTTCATCAAACTACTTTTCCGTTCAAAGTTTTTGATGTGGTAATGACAGGTCGCGCTTCTTTTTCGAGGTTTTCTCCAAAGAATGAAGATTATCAAATTGTCGAAGAAATGTTAACGAAGTTTAATTTGTGGCATTTAAAAGACAAAGCTTATACTTCGCTTTCTGGTGGAGAAAGACAATTGGTGTTGTTGTGTCGTGTTTTGGTTCAAAATCCAGATGTTTTGATGTTAGACGAACCAACGAATCACTTGGATTTACATTACCAAGTTTTGGTTTTAGAAACCTTACAAGAACTTGTCAAACAAGGAAAAACAGTGCTTTGTGTGATGCATGATCCTAATTTGGCATTTATGTATGGTGATCAATTTTATATGATGAAAAATCATCAATTGGTTGATTTAGAAAATTATAATCAAGAAGAAATTAAAAATATTCTGCAAGAAACGTATCAATTGCCTTTGTTGAATTTAACTCATCAAGGAAAACAATTGTTTGTGCCACAATTAAAATAAAAATTGAATGAAAAATATAAAAATTACACCTGTTGAAACTCATCAGGTCGAAGAAATATTGCCTTATGTGATCGAGTTTAGACGCGATTTATTTCCAACATTAGATCCAACAATTGTTCCAAAAGACTTGTTGAATTTTATATCAAATTACATCGAAAACCAAACTGGAATTTTTCTTCAGGCGCGTGATGAAAACAGTAAAATTATTGGCGTTATCGGTATGATGCCTTTCGATTATCGTTTTCCTCATCTTTCTGTTGGTAAAGAAAAAACGGTTGAGGTTGCTCGTTTGTTTGTCGAACCAGCTTATCGTCGATTTGGTTTGGGAACGCAATTGTTTCAGGAATTGGAAAAACAAGCGCATCAAAAAAATATTCATCGTTTGTATTTGCACACGCATCCAAGTTTGCCAGGAGCATATGAATTTTGGTTGAAACAAGGTTTTGATTTGATGATGTTTTGCGAAGAATCAAATTTTCCGACTTATCACATGCAAAAAGAGATTGGTACAATTGAATTAAAAAATAATATTTCTCAAAATGAAAATATCTTTCATGTATAAAATTATCACGTTCAGTTTTTTCATTTTTCTTGGAATAACAGCTACTGCACAAGAAGCAAAAATGATTTTTGGTAAAGTTCTTAATCAAGAAGATCAACCAATTTCGAATGCAATTATTTCGATCGAAAATGACACATACAACGTAAAAACTGCTGAAAATGGAGAGTTTAAATTCGAAAAAGAAGTTCAACTTCCGTTGATAATTTCGATTATGGCTGATGGTTTGAATTCAACAAATTTTGTGATTACAAAACAAAATTGGAATGAGCAAACTGGTCTTAAAATCTATTTATCAAAGGAATCAACGCAATTAGGAGAAGTTTTAATTAGTTCGGACAAAAAGAATTCATATTATCAACATACGATCACTTTTGATGGAAAATTGAATGGAAATCTGAAAGATTTACCACAAACAATTAGCATTGCGAATCGCCAATTGATGGATGATAAACAAGCATTCAAAGTTTCGGATATGGTGCATGATTTATCGGGAGTTAATCAAGCTTCTTCTTATGACGATTATACGTTGAGAGGTTTTAGCAGCGGATACGGAAATAGTTTGCGTTTGGTGAATGGTTTACGTTCTGGTTTTGGTTATGGAACAAGTTATTTCAATTCTCCTTTGACTATCAATTTGGAAAGAATTGAGGTTTTGAAAGGTTCGGGAGGAACTTTATTTGGTGATATTGCGCCAGGTGGAACAATCAATTTAGTGACTAAAAAAACATTGGAAGATTTTAAAGGAGCTGTTAGTTTTTCATCAGGAAGTTTTGAAACTTTACGTACAACCTTGGATATTGGTGGACCATTGAGTAATAATTTATTTTATCGATTGAATGCAGGTTATCAAACAAGTAAAACATTCAGAAAAAATAACAATCAAAAAATAGTTTCGGTTGCGCCATCTTTTACGTTCAAACCAAGAAAAGGAACACAAATCGATGTGGATTTAACTTACGATAATTTTGATGGCTATTTGGATCGTGGAATGGGCGTGAAACAAACAGATTTATATGCAATCAATCGTTCTTTTACATTGTCTCAACCATCAGATTTTTTCAAAACAGAAACATTTTCGTTTCGTACAAAATTGACACAAAAGATTTTAGAAAATTTATCATTAACGCTTAATTATTCGAAATCAATTTATAAAGAAAAATTAAACGAACACAGAACGTTGAATAGCTTTGCAGACACGCCTTACAACACAATTGTAAACATGCGTTTCTTGTCTCGTGAAGCAACTGATTATACAGATAATGCTGTTGCTTTTTTGAATTATAAATTGCAAAAAGGACAAGTAAAACAAAATATAATTTTTGGTGTTGATTATGCGCAATATAAGCCAGATGCGGACAATCAGCAGAAAGAGGCGAGAAGCAAAGAGGTGAATGGAGAAATTGTTCCGTTGACATTTGATTTGAATCATCCAGTTTACGAATCGAAAGATTTATCTTCTTACAAATGGTTAAAACAAGCATCTTTTCCATTTTTGAGTTCTTACAAAACAACTGGTGTTTATGTACAAGATCAAGTAAAATTTAATCGATTAGAAATGTTATTTGGTTTGCGTTATGAGCATTATACATCGGAAAGTGCAGATCCAAAAACGCCTTATTCAGCAACTCAAGATACATGGTTACCTCGTGTGGGATTAACGTATAAAGTAACGGCAACAATAAATTATTTCGCTAATTATTCGCAAGGTTATGTGCCAATTGCTACCGATTATGTAGCGAATTACAAAAATTACGGTGCTGATAAACCATTCAAATCAGAGAGAAGTTTCCAACTAGAAACAGGATTGAAAACAGAATTTTTCAAGAAAAAATTACAAATAGATTTAGCACTTTATCAAATTCAACGCAATGATATGATGATGCCAACAGGACAATTGAGTGATGCTGGTTTCCCTGTTTATCGTCAATCGGGTAAAGTTTCTTCGAAAGGTTTGGAGCTTGATCTACGTGGACAATTGCATCGTAATTTACAAATGAGTTTCAATTATACGTACACAGATACAGAGGTTAAAGCTTCTTCTGTTGCTTCGGAAGTTGGAATGCCTTTGCCAAATGCACCGAAAAATATGGCGAATGTATGGCTGAAATATTCGGTTTTACATGATACTTTCAAAGGTTTAGGATTTGGTCTTGGCGCTTCTTATGTTAGCGATCGACGTATGGAAAATTCTGTTGGGAAAGATGCACAAGGGAATGCTGAGTGGGGATTTTTGCCAGATTACACAGTGGTGAATGCTGCAATTTATTATGATTTGAACCCATTAAAAATTTCAGTACAGTTCAATAATATTTTCGATAAATATTATTTCCAAGGAGGAATTGATTACACTAGAGTTTTTCCTGGATCTCCAAGTAATATGATGGCTACGTTAAGCTATTCATTCTAAAAAAAATAAAACAAACAAAACACAAAAATGATTTCAATTACACGTAAAATAAGTATTGTTGCTGCCTTTTTATTCACGATTAGTAATAGTTTTGGACAACTAAGTCCTCCAGGTTTAGGGAAAGCTAAAACCGCTTCTTGGGCTGCTTTTGGTGTGCAACATAAGTTAGATTCTACAGGAAATAAATATGCGGTTGCATATGTTGGAATGGGACGAAAAAGTTCACCAGATAATTATAATCCAGTTGATAAACCTGCGATTTTAGTCTTGAATTATGAGATTTACAATAAATTCAAACCAAATCAACAATATAGTTATGCGATAAGTTATCGTCGTCAAAATGAATTTGATTCTGAAGCGCCTTTTCACAAAGAAGGAATAGAGCAGGAGTTTAGAGTTTATGGGCGTTATGCGTATACTGCGAATTTAGGAAAGTTTAAATGGAAGAATACAATTAGACAAGAATTCAGAAAGTTTTTTGATGCTGATTTTAATGAAGTTGATGAAAACTTTCAGTTAAGAACACGTGTAAAATCGCAATTAACGTATCCAATTTCTGAAAAGAATAAGCAATCTTTAGCGCTTAGTGCCGAAGGCTTGTTTGCGACGAGTTATATGAATGATGTGGAAAAACATTGGACAAAATATGCGTACAAAGAAACGCGTTTGGGGCTTTATTATATGTTCCAAATTCCGAATTCTCCATTGACGATGGATATTGGTTATGTTAACAACTTGATTAGGAATTATTCAGAAGCAAAATCGGGTGTGCATTATGTTGCAGTTGATTTGGTTTGGAAGCTTCCGTAGAAATTAAATAAGTGATTTTGAATGATAATGATTTATTTTAATAAATAATTAAATTATTTAAAATGAGTAGATTAATCATTTTTAAGTAAGATTAAGTATTATTCATCAAAGGTTTTAGAATAGTCAAAAAGAATGAAATTGTCACGTTTTTGAATATTTATCTGATTTTTTAAGTAAGAAACGAACAAAGTAAAACGTCTAATTTTACATCAGTAATGAAAAAGGTTTTCTCTATAGTATTTTTAATGTTATTTATTACGATCGTAATAATTATCTCGAAGTTTTCTCAAACGAGAAGTCTTGTCGAGGCGCATAGAGAACACACAGAACAAATAGATTGTGGAAAAAAATTATCTACTCAATTTGATAATTTCAATCTATTATCAGTTGATGAAAATAAATCAGAATCAGAAATTTTTACATTCGATTGTGATTTGTTTGTTCGTTTTTTGACTATTTATTTTCATCAAACCTTTTATCAAAAAATATCGGAAACAATTGAAGTCAAGACTTTAAAAAGTTTACCGAAATACGTCTTATTTCATTCGCTACAAATCGATTACAAATAATTAATTTTTATTAATCTACAATAGATTTCGTTGTTTTTAGCTAAGCAATGAAGGATTCTTATTGTCAAAATTCAACATATTCATACACAAATTGTTTACATCAATGTGTAGGATAAATATCTAATTTTTTAAAAAATAAAAAAATGCATTTAACACCACGCGAATTAGAAAAGCTAATGTTACATACTGCTGGAGAGCTTGCGTTGAAACGTAAAGCAAGAGGCGTAAAATTAAATTATCCAGAATCTATTGCGCTTATCAGCCACTTTATTTTGGAAGGTGCAAGAGATGGGAAACGAGTTGCAGAATTGATGCAAGAAGGTGCAAACATCTTAACAACTGACGATGTAATGCCAGGAGTTGCAGAAATGATACACGATGTACAAGTGGAGGCGACTTTTCCTGACGGAACAAAGTTGGTAACGGTTCATAATCCTATTCGTTAATTCTAAAAATAAAAGAAAATGATACCAGGAGAAATTTTTGTAAAAGAAGGAACAATCGTTTGTAACGAAGGTAGAGATACGGTAAAAATTAATGTGATTAATACAGGAGATCGACCAATACAAGTTGGTTCTCATTTCCACTTTTTCGAAGTAAATAAAGCGATGCTTTTTGATCGTGAAGCTGCTTTCGGAAAACGATTAAACATTATTTCAAGTACAGCTATTCGTTTTGAGCCAGGAGAAGAAAAGGAAGTTGAATTAGTAGAGATCGCTGGTGACAAAAAAATGTACGGATTCAGCAATTTAGTTCAAGGTTCTATAGAATCAGACGAGCAAAAACAACAAGCATTAGAGAATATGAAATCTCACAATTTTAAAACATTAGAACATGAGCTTGAAAGTAGATAGAAAACAATACGCCAATATTTTAGGCCCTACAACGGGAGATAAAGTACGTTTAGGAGATACAAATCTTATCATCGAAATTGAAGATGATTTTGGACATTATGGAGATGAATCAATTTTTGGAGGAGGTAAAACTGTACGTGATGGTATGGGACAAAACTCTACAAAATTGCGTGCAGAAGGTGTTTTAGACCTTTGTATTACGCGTGCAATTATTATTGATCACTGGGGAATTGTAAAAGCAGATATCGGAATCAAAGATGGTAAAATCGTTGGTATTGGTAAAGCTGGTAACCCAGATACAATGGACGGAATTACTGAAGGAATGATTATCGGAGCTTCGACAGAAGTACACAATGGAGCTGGAATGATTGTGACAGCTGGTGGTATCGATACACACATTCACTACATTTCTCCGCAACAAATCAATACTTCTTTATTCAGTGGTATTACAACAATGATTGGTGGAGGTACAGGACCTAATGACGGTTCTAATGCAACAACGGTTACGCCAGGAAAATTCAATATTCAAAAAATGATGGAAGCGACTGAGTCTTTTCCAATGAATTTTGGATTTTTCGGAAAAGGAAACTGTGCAACTGTTGAGCCAATTGAAGAGCAAATAGAAGCAGGAGCTTTAGGAGTAAAAATTCACGAAGACTGGGGTGCAACACCATCTACAATTGATGCAGCATTGAAAGTTGCAGATAAATATGATGTACAAGTTGCGATTCACACAGATACATTAAACGAAGGTGGTTTCTTAGAAGATACAATGGAAGCGATCAATGGTCGTGTTATTCATACATTCCATACAGAAGGAGCTGGTGGAGGTCACGCGCCAGATATCATTAAATCCGCGATGTATCCAAATGTATTACCAGCGTCTACAAATCCAACTCGTCCTTATTCAGTTAACACGATTGATGAGCACTTGGATATGTTAATGGTTTGTCACCATTTGAGTAAAAATATCCCTGAAGATGTAGCATTCGCTGATTCTCGTATTCGTCCAGAAACAATTGCTGCCGAAGATATTTTACATGATATGGGTGTTTTCAGTATCATGAGTTCAGATTCTCAAGCAATGGGACGTCCTGGAGAAGTAATTTCAAGAACTTGGCAAACGGCAAGTAAAATGAAAGATCAACGTGGAGAAATTGAAGAAGATAAAGGTCATGACAATGATAACTTCCGCGCAAAACGTTACATCGCAAAATATACAATCAATCCTGCAATAGCACACGGAATCTCAGATTATATTGGATCTGTTGAGGTTGGTAAAATTGCCGATTTAGTCATCTGGAAACCTGCTATGTTTGGTGTTAAACCAGAAATGATCTTGAAAGGAGGATTTATCGCAGGTAGTAAAATGGGAGATCCAAACGGATCTATTCCAACTCCACAACCAGTTATTTACAGAAATATGTTTGGTTCTTTCGGTAAAGCAGTTCAGAAAACGAATATCACATTTGTTTCTCAGGCTTCTATCGATAACGGAACAATTGATAGCTATAATTTGAACAGAGTTTTCTTACCTGTTAAAAACTGTAGAAATATTGGTAAAAAAGATTTGATTCACAACGATAAAACACCAAATATCGAAGTGAATGCAGAAAATTATAAAGTATATGTTGACGGAGAATATATTACATGCGAACCATCGGAAGTAGTTCCTTTAGCTCAATTGTATTATTTATTCTAATCATTAAAAATAGGCTCAGACAATGTGTTGAGCCTTTTCAAATATTTTTAATGAAATAATAAAATCAGGTTTTTAAGTATAAATGATAAATTTTAATCAAATAGTTTTTTCAATTGCAGTAATTGGAATGTCATTGATTTCAGGGAAAATGAACGGGCAAATCTTAGGAGGAATGAGATTGAAAGACAATGATGAAGGTCCAAAAGGGCAATTTTCACTATATGGTTCATTGGATTATTCTAAAGTTACGTCGCCATCTGGTCGTAGCAGCAACGTCTCAAGTGCTCCGATTGGAATAGGGTATTTCTTCAATAATAATGATGCGATTGGGATTAACTACGCATATACCGAAGATAATGTCAATTATCAAGTTGTAAGTAAACAAAATGAAACAGGGATTTGGTATAGTCCGTCCTTGGCGCTTGGTAAATATTTTACGCTAATTGCGCATTTTGATGTGCATTATGTTTGGGGACAACAATTGTCTGAAACAACAGCATCTATGGAAAATTTTAATGGTTTTCGATTGAGAGGTTATCCTATGATTGGAATTGTTTTAGGCGGCGGCTGGGGATTGAAATTTAGATTTGCAGATTTTTCGCTGTTAGAAACAAAATCAAAAGAAGGTTGGACAAAAACATCTGTTGCTGGAGTTAATGGCTCTGCATTTGGAATGGGCGTATCTAAAAATATCGATTTTAGAAGAAAAAATTAAGCAAGATGATTATTAATGAGAGAATAGGAACTGTTGCGGAACAATCAATTTCACAATCAATTGATTATTTGGATTTGGATTGGTACGAAACAACCAAAAGAATTCAACGCAAAAGAACAAGGGGTGGAAAAGATGTCGCGATCAAATTTTTGAAAGATAAACAACGTTTGCACGATGGTGATATTCTTTTTATAGATGACGAAACGGCAATTGTTGTGAATGTTTTAGAAACCAAAACGATTGTACTTTCTCCTCAATCTATTCTCGAAATGAGCGCACTTTGCCACGAAATAGGAAACAAACATTTACCACTTTACAATGAAAATGATTTGTTGCTTATGCCTTTCGAATTGACCATTTTTCGCTGGTTAGAATCATCTGGCTACAATCCAAAAGTTCAAGATTTAAAACTCCTACATCTATTGAATGCCAATGTAGATCATCATCGCGAGACCAAAGTAGGAGGTTCAATGTCTACAAAAAATCTGAAAATAAAATTATCGTAAAAAGATAAAGAATGAAACAAGAATTTTTAGCAAGTTTATTACATATTTCTGATCCTACTTTACCGATTGGTGCTTATACACATTCGAATGGATTAGAAACTTATATTCAGAATGGAATCGTCAATAACAAACAAACGGCGCAAGAGTTTGTAGAAAATATGATGAAATATAATCTGAAATATAATGATGGTGCTTTTGTAAAATTAGCTTACGAAGCAACTCAACATTCAGATTTGAAAGAAATTTTGAAATTAGATGAAGAATGTTCTGCTCTAAAAGCGCCAAAAGAAATCAGACAAGCAAGTCAGAAATTAGGTTTGCGTTTAATCAAAATTTTCAAACGTCGCGTAGAATCAGAATTTGTTGAAGAATACGAGCGCAGCATCAAACAAAACATCGCTTATTCTAATTACGCGATTGTTTTCGGAATTTATACCAGTTTATTGCAAATTCCACTTTACGAAGCTTTGTTTGCTTTTTACTACACTTCGGCTTCTGGAATTGTAACAAACGCAGTAAAATTAGTGCCTTTGGGACAATTGGATGGACAAGATTTAATGTTCGATTTGTACGAAACAATTTCTCAAACAGCCAAAGAAACAATAGAATTAGATAGAGAATATGTAGGCTTATGCAACACATCGTTTGATATCAGATGTATGCAACACGAACGCTTATATTCTCGCTTATACATGTCATAAATTTTATAAACAATATTCAAAATGGAAAATAGAAAATATATCAAAGTTGGAGTTTGTGGACCTGTAGGTTCTGGAAAAACAGCTTTATTAGAAAAATTAAGTCGAAAAATGTTTAGTGATTATAATTTAGGAGTAATCACAAACGATATTTTTTGTTCAGAAGATGCAAAATTTATGGCAAAAAATAGTCTTTTACCAGAAGATAGAATTATTGGTGTAGAGACTGGAGGTTGTCCTCATACAGCGATTCGTGAAGATGCAAGTATGAATTTGGAAGCAGTTGATGAATTAGCAGATCGTTTTCCTGATATCGAATTGATTTTAATCGAAAGTGGAGGAGATAATTTAGCAGCAACGTATAGCCCAGATTTAGCTGATGTGACGATTTTTATTATTGATGTTGCAGAAGGAGAAAAAATTCCAAGAAAAGGAGGACCTGGTATCCAACGTTCAGATTTATTAATCATCAACAAAATAGATTTAGCGCCACACGTAGGAGCAAGTTTAGAAGTGATGGAAAGCGATACAAAACGCATGAGAAATGGAGCACCTTTCGTTTTTACAAACCTAAAAACAGAAGAAGGTTTGGATAGCGTGATTGGTTGGATTAAAAAATATGCACTTTTAGAAGAAATCGAAGAACCAAATCTTTTGAGATAAGATGGAATGTAGATTAGATATTGTTGCAGGATACAAGGAAGGTAAATCGTTTGTCAAAAATTTGTACGTCGGTAAACCCTTCCGTGTTGTATCTGTTGGGCAACGAAAATTAGATAATAAATTATATCAAATGACGATGACTTCTTCGCCTGGAATTTTGAATGGCGACGAATATATTCTGAATATTGATGTAGAAGACAATGCAGCACTTCAGTTGCAATCACAATCATACCAACGATTGTTTAATATGGATGACGAAGCAACGCAAAAGTTAACGATTAATATACACAACAATGCGTCGTTTGCATATGTGCCGCATCCAGTTGTTCCTCATGAAAACTCTAATTTCAAAAGTAGCGCTGCTATTACAATTGGAGAGAATAGTCAAATTATTATTAGTGAGATTATTACTTGTGGACGCAAACATTCGGGAGAAGTTTTTAAGTTAAAACGTTTTCAGAATTTGACTAAAATCTATCATCAAAACAAATTAGTAGTCAAAGATAATGTCTTAATTCAGCCCGATTTAATTCCGATTAGCAGTATTGGTATTTTAGAAAATTATACACATCAAGGAAGTTTTATTTTCTTTAGTACAAAACCAGAAACGGATAAAGTTACGTTGGTAGAAACATTATTAGAAACTGCAAAAAAACATACGAATGTAGAAATTGGGATTTCTGTTTTGGACGGAAATGGTTTCGTCATAAGAGCTTTAAGTCAAGGAGGAGAAGCAATGTATAATTATTTCTTGGCTGCCCAAGATTTACTTTGGGAATTATAGAAACAAATAAAAAATCATGGACAAAATTTTAACGAAAGTTCCATTTATAGATCAAGTTCTAAAAGGTTTAGGACAAATCATGTTACAAGAAAACAGTAGTACAGGTTTATTGTTTTTGATTGGTATTTTCTTAGGAAGTATAGAAGGAGGAATTGGCGCAATTGTTTCGACAACAGTTGGGACAATTACAGCAATCTTAATGAAATACGACAAAGAAGAAATCAACGCTGGTTTATATGGATTTAGTGCAGCGTTAGTGGGTGTTGCATTAACAATTATGTTCGACTCTACTTTTCTTATCTGGATTTTGTTGGTGGTTGCTTCTGCATTAGCAGCGATTATTCAACATTTTTTTATCAAAAGAAATATTCCAGCTTTTACTTTACCATTTATTCTATTAACATGGTGTTTAATCTTCGGAATTCATCATTTTACAACAATAGGACCTGCAACTGCAGGAAATACTCAAACTTTATTAGAAACAAACGATTTGTTTACATCAACAAATGGTTTCGGAGAAGTAATCTTTCAAGGTGGTCCAATGTCTGGTATCATCTTTTTTATTGCCGTTTTTATTGGTTCACCCGCTGCGGCTTTGTACGGTTTAGCAGCTTCAATTTTTAGTGCAGAAATTTCAAATTTATTTGGAGAACCAGTAGAACAAATTCACATGGGATTATTTGGATTTAATGCTGTTTTAACGGCAATTGTATTTGCTGGAACCAAACGAATAGATGGTTTTTGGGTTTTATTAGGTGTTTTTATCACTGTTTTGATTGATGTTTTATTTGTTAAAACCAATATTTTCGCATCATTTGGAGGAGTTCTTACATTTCCTTTTGTTGTAGGAACTTGGTGCACATTATTTATAAAAAAGAACGCTGATCGATTTTTTGGAATATAATGTAATTTGGCATAAAATTCGAACAATAAAAACAGTTTCATTTTAAAAAAGCATTGCCATGGAAATGATATCAAACTCACAATACAAAGAACTATTTCTAGCCCATCTTAGCCATCAAGTTTTAGGAAATAATGAGGATATACAATTGTATCGATTAGAGTATTATCTGAAAGATATTTTAATGCCCGTTATTCCGTATCGAACAACGTTTAATTTTATCATGTTTGTGACCAAAGGAAGCATAAAGCAATATTTGGAAAACAAAGAATACGTAGTAAATGCAAATGAAATAATTTTTATAAAACAAGGAACAATTACGGCAACTGTAGAAATGTCTGATGATGTAGAAGGCTTCTTTTTGGCGTATGAAAATCATATTTTATCTGAATTAGAATTGCCAAAATATAAATCGAGTATTTTCTTGATGTCGCCTTACTTATCACTCGATGCAGTTACTTTTCAAACCGTTCATCAATTATTGGTTTTAATGGAACAAGAAATTTTCTTGAATAGCCTTGAGATTAATGAAATAATTGTAGCAATGTTACACGTTGTTTTATTAAAATTGCTCAACATCGATTACAAGGAAATTCCGAGTACAACCACACGTCCAATGGAGCTTTCGCTGCAGTTTAAAGATTTGCTTTTTAAACATCATATAGAAGAAAAGAAAGTAACTTTTTATGCAGATAAATTATTTGTAACAGAAAATTATCTCAACAAATGTGTGAAAGATATTACGCAAAAGAAGCCGAAACAATGGATTAACGAAACGGATATTAATTACAGCAAAGCATTATTGCATTCAAGTAAAAGAATTTCTGAAATTGCTTTTGAGCTTAATTTTCAGACCGCTTCACATTTCACACAATTGTTCAAAAAAGTCGCAGGTATTACACCGAAAGAATACCGAGAACAAATCTGGAATTCTCAATCTACTAAGAATCCCGTTTTTTAAGAAAAATGATTTAGATGATTATTAGAAAAATCAAGTAATAATATAAAAAAAAGAGTTAATCTAGATTAACTCTTTTTTTTATATTATTTTGCTGTTTTAGCTTTTGTATCTTCTTTAATATTAATATTTTCATTTCTATCCAATTGTTTTGGAGCTTTAGGAGGAGTAGCTTCAGGTTCCTCCACATTCTTCTTAGGATTACGCAATTTTTCCAACAAACGTTTTGCTTGTTTTGCTTCTTCAGTACCATCGTAAGCGGTAACTACAATTTCTAAAGCTTGCTCAAAATCGCTATCTTTTCCAGTTTGTTTGATCGCATAAGCATTTAATAAAGCAAATTTAGCAACGATAATTTCTGTCGGAAATTTCACAATTGCTTCTTGTACTTTTTTCTTAACTTCATCATATTTTTTATCTTGATACAATGCATAAGCAACTTTGTAAGCTTCTAAAGCTTCTTTTGTTTCAGCTGTAATGTATTCAACTTCTGGATTAAGAATATAGCCTGCATAAATTGTATTTGGATACTTTGTTAGAATGATATTCTTGTATTCATCTTCTAATTTTTGATCACGATTTTTATAAATACGATACAATTGATAAGTCGCTTTTAATAACACATCTTCCGATTTTGGAGGCGAAGCAACCAAGGCTTTCAGCTCTTTTCCAGCTAGCTCAGCGTTATTGAAAATATCAAAATATCCAGTCCCTAAAGACAATTGAGTTGTATCTCTCACAACTTTCAAGTCATTCAAAGCTTTTTGAGAAGTTGGAATTTGATCTAAATAATAATCAAGTTCAAAACGTCTTGGATCACCAGCAGCAATTTGCCCTGTCAATTCATTCTGTTTATCCTCAATTGCAGTACTTATCGCATTCGAATTTCTCCAATTATCTTTTAAGGAAATTCCTCCCCAAATACGTTGGAATTCTTGCTGTCCAGTTGATTTTAAGTTTTGATTATAGAAATAGAATTTTCCTTTATCAGCATTGTTAAAACTCGTTGTGAAACTTGCCGTTTTATTCTCTAACTGAAAAGTTTCCATTTCTTTTTGCTCTTCTATGGCTTGCTTTTCTTCTTTTTTCTTTAATTTTTCGATATAATCTGTAAAGAATTTTGATTGATCTTCTTTTGGAAGTGCAGCAAGTTTTAGAATTGAATCATTTTTCTGAACTAAATAATGTTTCTCCATCAATTTTTTCAAAACATCATTTCGTTTCTGAATACGCGTTTGATCTTCTGGTAAATTATAACTCGTTTGTGCCGAATCATAATAAGCCGAAGCATAAACATAATCGTTTTGCTTGAATTTTATATCACCATAATTTTCGAAAGCACGCCCACGAATATAAGGATCAGACATTGGTTCCTTCAAACTCAATTTTGCATATTCTACAGCATCATCCATTTTGTCCGCTCGGAAAGCCATTTCAGAAATTCCGTAGTATAACTCGTTTTTCTTCGATGCATAAATTCCTTTATTCGCGATGTCTAACAAGTTTTGCTTGTAATTTCCGTAATTATTAATTTTTGGATCAAAATTAGCTGCAATCGCCAATTGCGATTTGATTTCCATATCAAATCCAGGCTTCATTTTATAAACTTGCGTGAAAGCTTCACCAGCTTCTTGTTGTTTTCCTAATTTAGAAAAAACTTGTCCTAACGTATAAAATATACGAACGCGTTCATCTTTATTTGTAGAAAAATATTCGGCTTTTTGTAATGGATCAAGTGCTTCTTCGTACTTTTTTTGATCAATCAAAAATTGAGCATACGTTCGCGCAATCATTGTTTTTAATTCTTTGCTTTTATACGGGTCGTTTTCATAAAGTTTTTGCAAAGTTTCGGCTCCATCAAAGTAATTTCCACCTTTTATTTCAGCAACCGTCTTATAAACATGCGCTTCTTGAGCATATTTAGAATCTTTGAAATTTTTAACAACATAGTTTAAAGCATCAAGCGCTTCAAAGTATTTTTTTTGATAAAATAATGATTTTCCAATCAATAAATAAGCGCGTCCCATCAAAGGATTATTTTCTTTTCCTTTGATTAACATTGAATGTTTTTCGATAGCTTTAGAAGCTTTTGCCTCTACAGCAGCAAATCCTACAGGTTTTTCTACTTTATCTTGATTATTTCGATTTCCACCTCCAATACCAAAATTGGGTGTATTAAATCCACCTAAATTGGCAGAATCCGAAACAGAAAAATATTCTATTCCAACAGGTAAAATCTTCGAGTAATTTTCTACATAATTTGTTTGCAGTTCTGTGTTCTTTTTTTCTAACTCATCCTCAGCATTGAATACTCCATTAAACCACGATGTCATCTTGTGATATTGTCGGTTTTTGAAACTATTTTTTTGCGTAGAACAGCCGATTAAAAAACTTGCGGCGAAGATACTCAGTACAATCTTTTTCATGATAGCGAATAAAAACAAATCTACAATAAAACGTTCGATTAGAAAAAATCTTGTATCCCTCGAAAAAATAAGATAATTTTATGTGGAATAGAAATAATAGAGAAGCGACTTTTTACGGGATGATTATAAAATGATAGCTAACGTTTTAGCTTTAATGTAATTAGTGATTTGACTAAGAAAAATCATTGCAATTGTTGTTAAATTATTTAGAATATTCGTTTAAATTCGACCAATAATAATGTTTTAAAGGAACAGCATGAAAGCTTTTTTAGCGAAAATTTTTGCAAAATACATTGTCAATAAAGAACAAAGGTGGATAAATAATCCGCTAGAAACACAAGACAAAATTCTAAATGAATTGATTGTTGCTGCAAAAAATACAAAGTTTGGAGTTGATCATCATTTTGAATCAATCAAAAATTATGAAGATTTTAAATCGCAAGTTCCAATCAACGATTATGAAGGTTTGAAACATTATTTTGATGAGGTAATTGAAGGGAAACCTGATATTCTTTGGCCTGGAAAACCTCTTTATTTGGCTAAAACTTCTGGAACAACTTCTGGTGCAAAATATATTCCGCTTACAAAAGAGTCTGTTCCATCGCATATAAATTCTGCTCGAAATGCTTTATTGTTTTATATTAATGAAACAAAGAATTCTAATTTTGTTGACGGAAAAATGATTTTCTTGCAAGGAAGTCCAATTCTCGAAGATAAAAACGGATTGAAAATTGGTCGACTTTCTGGAATTAGTGCGCATTTTGTTCCAAATTATTTGCAAAAAAATCGTTTGCCGTCTTATGAAACAAATGTGATTGAAGATTGGGAAACGAAAGTGGATAGAGTAGTGGATGAAACGGTGAAAGCTGATATGACGCTGATATCTGGGATTCCGCCTTGGTTGATTATGTATTTTGAACGATTGATTAAAGTTTCTGGAAAAGAAAACGTTCAGTCGATTTTTAAGAATTTACAATTAATGGTAACAGGAGGTGTAAATTATGAACCATATCGCGATAAAGTGAATCAATTAATTGGTCGAAAAATAGATTGTATTCAGACTTATCCTGCTTCAGAAGGGTTTATTGCATATCAAGATTCACAAAAAAGTGATGATTTATTGCTTTTATTGAACAACGGAATTTTTTATGAATTTGTACCAGTTGATGAATTTTTTGATGAAAATCCAACCCGAATTTCCTTGAAAGATGTTGAAATTGGAAAAGATTATGTGCTAATTCTCAATACAAATGCAGGTTTGTGGGGATATAATATTGGTGACACAGTTCGTTTTACCTCGATAAAACCTTATAGAATTGTTGTTTCTGGTCGAATCAAACATTATACATCTGCTTTTGGTGAACATGTAATTGGTCACGAAGTGGAGCAGGCTTTGCAAAAAACTTTAGAAAAATATCCAGCGAGTGTAAATGAGTTTACAGTTGCGCCTCAAGTCAATCCAACAGAAGGTTTGCCTTATCACGAATGGTTAATAGAATTTGATCAAAAACCAGAAGATATAACAATTTTTAATCAAGAATTGGATACGCAAATGCGTCATCAAAATACATATTATGATGATTTGATTACGGGAAATATTTTGCGTCCTCTTGTTGTTTCTGAGGTTAAAACAGAAGGTTTTCAACATTACATGAAATCGATAGGGAAATTGGGTGGACAAAATAAAGTTCCTCGTTTGTCTAATAATCGCGAAATTGCAGATGAATTTTACAATTTAAACTTAATTACTACAAATTGAACACACACACAACAATAGATAAAATGATTTACAAAACGGTAAAAAGTTCATTGGTAACTTTTTCGCAATTAATGCTTCCATCACATTCCAATTTTAGTGGAAAAATACATGGTGGATTCATTCTTTCTCTACTCGATCAAATTGCATTCGCATGTGCTTCCAAATACTCTGGAAAGTACTGTGTCACGGCATCTGTGGATAGAGTAGATTTCTTAACGCCAGTAGAAGTAGGAGAATTATTAACCCTAAAAGCATCGGTTAACTATGTCGGAAGAACGTCAATCGTTGTAGGAATTCGAGTAGAAAGTCAAAACATTCAAACAGGCGAAATTAAACATTGTAATTCGTCTTATTTTACGATGATTTGTAAGGAAGAAAATGGAGAAAAAGCTGAAGCTCCAAAATTAATTTTGAAGAATCTGAACGAAGTTCGACGCTTTTATAAAGCTTTGCATCGAATTGAAGAACATACAAAAGCAAAAGAGCAAGTGAAAAATTCGATTGATTATAAATCACAAGATTTAATTGATCATTTATTGGACAATCATTTTGTTAAAATAGAACTAGATTAAAGTTTTTACATCATAAATAAAGGACTCAATTCAGTAAATGGATTGAGTTTTTTTATATAGTTGATAAATAAGTGTTTGTGATTTATCCTCCTCAAAAAAAAAAGATTATTGAATGGTCATGACTAAATTGAAAATTATTTGATTTTAAGAAAATTAGGCATTGTATTTGTTTTATAAATTTTTAATACCAAAACCAAACTTTTTATTTAATTCATTATTATGAAAACTCTCTTCAAATTTTTATTACTATTGATAGCAAGTACAACTATTTCATTTGCTCAATCTTCTGGTTTAAATAGTCAATTAATACAAACAAATTTTAGTAAAAATAGCTCTAAATCTTCAAATCCTATTAGTTTGGCTGTAGCAGGAAGTGTACTTGTTTTAGCTTTTTGTGCTTTTCGTTTCAGAAAAAAAATTGTCTAAAGCGAAACAAATCCTTTTTTCGAAATCAGAAAAACGATTTAATTTTTAAATTTGTAGAATGAAATATTTATTCATTTTACTTGTATTGTTAGTGCTGTTTGTTATTTACAAAAAACTAAAAACAGCTCAAATAGAAAAACCACTTCCGAAAGAAGAAGAACCAAAAATATCGTTTATAGAAATTGGAAAAAATGATGATTTGATTGATGATTCTAATCAACACATTTCAGAATTTCAAGTAAAAATAAATTCGGTAACAAAGAAAAAAAATACATTAGAATTCTTAATTTCTATTCAAAATAACACTGAAAAAACAGTTCGTATAAATATCGTAGAAGCTGATTTTTATTCAAATTCTTCTCAAAAAAAGATCAAAGCAGATGTTACATTTTATGGAGAATTGGCAATGGGAACTAATGATATTTTATTGAAAAATACCATTTTACCCGAATCTCACGTTATTCGAAATATTTATTTCTTCGAAACAGATTTAATTCATTTTAACCAAAATGATTATTTAGAGATCGATATAGAGATTAATGGAGAACATCATCAGTTCAAAAATTATTTTCATCAAACAACTTTCGAATCGATTAAATACATTCAGTAATCCGATTTTTTGATTTGAATTGTAAGGCTTAATTTTGCATTTCAGAATTTAGAGATATGAAACATATACAATTGATGATTGGAAGCTTGATGCTTTTTGGATTAACAGCTTGTCAAACACCAAAAATAGTTACTGAACAACAACAAGTTCAGCAAAAAAGTTTGCAAGTTGATGGTAAAATTTATGCCGCGTTTTTTCAACAACGTGCCGCTGAATATCAAGCCTTAAGCCAGCAAGCTTATAATGTTGCTAAAATGAGATTGGATGAAGCAATTGCGAATAAAGGTGCAAAACCTTTGGCGATTGTAACGGATATTGACGAAACTTTTTTGGATAATTCGTACTATGCCGTAGAAATGGCGCGTCAAGGAAAAACGTGGTCACAAGAAACTTGGGCAAATTGGACGTCGAAAGGAATTGCTACGCCTTTGGCTGGTTCATTAGACTTTTTTCAGTATGCGGCGAGTAGAGGTGTTCAGATTTTTTACGTTACAAATCGATACGAAGTGGAACGTCCTGGAACTTTAGCAAATTTAGAAAAATACAATTATCCAATTCAAAGTGCTCAGAATTTGATTTTGAGAAGCAAAGAAAGCAGTAAAGAAGCACGTCGTCAAAATATTTCGAAAGATTATGACATTGTTTTATTGTTGGGAGATAGTTTGACAGATTTTTCTTCTTTATTTGATAATCATAAATCTGAAAAAGAAAGAGCGGCAGCCGTAGAAACTTTAAAATCTGAATTTGGAAAACGATTTATTGTATTGCCTAATGTTGGATATGGAGATTGGGAATCTGCAATATTTGATTACAAATATGATTTGACTCAAGAGCAAAGAGATTCGATTATATACGAAGCAGCGAGAGAAACTCCTGTGAAATAAAGAATAAATTAACAATGAAAACTGTCTTAATCGGACAGTTTTTTTTGTTTTTCTAAAATTGTAAAAATTAAAATCCAATTAGAAAACTTTTTACATTCATCTCATCTTATTCAATTTCATTAATTTTGAAAAAATGGAAAGTGTATGCAAATTTTAGTAATCGAAGATGATAAGCGAATAAGCGATTTTTTAATCAAAGGATTAGAAGAAAATGGACATTTGGTTACGCTTTGTAAAGATGCCGAAACTGTTTTAGATGAATTTCTTACGATTCAGTTTGATTTGATTATTTGCGATATTATGTTACCAAAAATGGATGGAATTCAGCTTGTACAGACACTTCGTTACAAAAAAATATTCACTCCAATTTTGATGTTAAGTGCATTAAATACAGTTCAAGATAAAGTTTCGGCTTTGGACTATGGTGCAGATGATTACATTACAAAACCATTTCATTTCGACGAATTATTATCGCGAATCAAAGCTTTAACGCGTCGTAATCAGTTTCGTTCACAAGAAATTCCTGAAAATAAATTGATTTTTGATGACTTAGAAATCGATTTGAATCAATACAAAGTTTTTGTCAATCAAGAAGAAACAGAGCTTTCTCCTCGTGAATTTAAGTTGTTGAATTATTTAATCGAAAATATAGATAAAACCGTTACTCGTATCCAAATTTTAAATGCTGTTTGGGGAATAACATTCGATAATCACACCAATGTTGTGGATGTTTACATTTCGTATTTGCGTAATAAAATAGAGAAAAATGGTATGAAATATATTCATACAGTAAAAGGCGTTGGTTATATGTTTAAAGCTTAAATTATGAAGTTAAAACATCGATTAGCGCATTATTCAGTCATTATTTTTAGTATCATTATTTTGATTGTTTCTACAATTATTTATTTTTCTTTTTATACCGAAATGGAGAAAAAAGAGATCAAATCATTGCAGAATAAGACACTTTTGGCTTCTATTTATTATTTAGAAAAGGACGAATTACCTGTTTTAGAACATAATAATATCAAAAATCAATTAGAGAAGACGATTTCCCGAAAAAATATTTTAATTGTTGATCATAACAACAAAAAATACAATGGAAATATGTCGTCTAATAAAGATATTTCAACCAATTTTATAGAAAATATTCGTGCCAATAAATCAGATTTTTTTACAAGTAAAGATTTCTTTTATAACGGAATTTTTTATCGTGATAATGAAGGTGATTTTGTTGTAATCACGCGTGAATCTAAACAAGAATTTAACGAACAAATGCAATCGTTACTTCAAATTTTGATTTCGGTTTCATTGGTTGGGTTGATTTTTATTTATCTATTTTCTAATTTTTTAGGAGTAATTGCTTATGAACCGATTACAAAAATTATTGAGCAAATAAAAGAGCGTGATGCAAAGAATTTTACTGAACCTTTAAAGCTCAATAAGTCGTATGCGGAGATTGAAGATTTAATCAAAACCTACAATCATTTTATTGATCGAATGGCGCAAACTTTTAATGTACAAAAGAATTTTATCGATTATGTTTCACACGAATTACGAACTCCAATTACAGCATTATTAGGGACTTTTGAGGTAACTAATCATAAAAAAAGAACGCTAGAAGAATACGAAAGTGTGATTGTGCAATTAAAACAATATACGAATGATTTGCAAGAAACGTTAGATCAAATGATGTTACTTTCGGGTGCAAAAACGAGTTTTGAATTTAGTCAAATTCGAATTGATGAGGTAGTTTGGCAAGTGATTGAAAATGCTATTTTGTATCATCAAGCACGTATAAATGTGGATTTACAAGTCGAAAATAATCAATTGTTAACCATTCAAGGAAACGAAAAATTATTAGAAGTTGCGTTGAATAATTTAGTAAGTAACGCGATAAAATATTCGAACAATCAACCGATTTTAGTACAGTTTTTGGAAATCAATCACCGTTTACAAATTCATATTTCCGATTTGGGAATTGGTATTTTAGAAACCGATATCAAACAAATTAAACAAAACTTTTTTCGAGGAAAAAACACGCAAGATTTTCAAGGAAAAGGTATTGGACTTTCGATGGCGAATATTATTTTTACACTTCATCAAATTGATATCGAAATTGTTCCAAATAAACCTAAAGGAACGATTGTTAAACTCATTTTCTAATCTACTTTTAATCTAACTTAAAACTCGCCTTAATCTTACACTTTTACTTTTGAATTTTCAAAAAGAGTAGAAGTGAAGAAGATCTATTATACTGCAATTCCAATTATTTTTGCGATGCAAACACAGGCGCAAAACGTAACGTTGGACAATCTAGAAGCCGCTTTTTTACAAAAAAATTATGCACTCATTGCGAATAAATTCAATGCTGACAGAGTTGATGCTGAAATTATTCAGGAGAAATTATGGCAAAATCCAACGTTGAGTATTTCTGAGGTTAATCTTTGGAAAACTTATAATGTAGAAGAACAGCCTTATTTATTCGGTAAATACGGGAAAAATCAACAAATTTCTGTCGAATTAGAGCAATTAATTGAAACCGCAGGTAAACGAAAAAAGCGTGTTGCAATTAAAGAATTAGAGAAGAATTCGGCACTTTTTGAGTATGAGGAATTGTTGCGTGAGCTGAAAAAAGAATTAAGACAAACATATTTTTCGTTGGCGCGTATTCAATCTGAAAAAAAAGAATTGCAAAATAGCGTTGATTTGTTTGAACAAATGATGACGCAATATCAGCGACAAGCAGATTTAAAAAATGTTCCAAAAGCAGATTTTTACAGACTTCAAACCGAATTAATTGGTTTACAAAAAGATCAAATTGAGCTAGAAAATCAAGAAATTGAATACATCAATAAACTTCGATTGTTAACGCAAAACTCAGATTTAAATGTAAATGAAATCGATTTTTCAAGATTCAATTCTCACTCCAAATCAATTCCATTTAATGCTAAACAATTAGCGAAAGAGCAAAATATAGCGTTAAAAAAACAAGAGAATGAAATCAATTTAGCTGAAAAACAATTGATTTTAGAAAAAGCACAACGTACACCAGATTTGGCTTTTCAAGTAATTTATGATCGAGGTGGAAATATTATGCGCGATTTTGTTGGTGTTGGAGTAAGCATTGATTTACCGATTTTTAATACGAATAAAGGAAACATCAAAGCTTCTGAAATTGTACTGAATCAACAACAAATCACCAAAAATGCCTTGAATTCTGAATTAGATATTTCGATTGATCGACTTCAAAATCAAATTAGTCAATTGGATAAAGCACTTATTCAATGGAAAAAATTGAACAATCAAGAGCAATTAACTATGATTGACAATTATAAAAAACATCTCCAAAATAAACAAATCACTTTATTAGAATTTATTGATTTTACGCAGGCTTATCGCGAATCTCAAAAAGCTTATTTGGATTTATTGGAAAATTATCAAAACACATTCGAAGAACTAAATTATATCGTTGGACAAGATTTATAAAATGATGAAAAAAACTTTTTATTTTTTAGCTGCTTTTACTTTGGTTTTAAGTAGTTGTAACAAGCAAGAAACCGAGAAAGAAGTGGTAAAAGAAAACAAATTTTGTTTGAACGAGCAATTGAAAAAGTCAACCGAAATTGTACCAGTTTTGCAGCAACCAATTCACGAACAATTAACCTTGTCAGGAAAAATTGAATATAACGAAAATGATTTAGTTGGCTTTAAAAGTTTGCTACAAGGAGTGGTAGATAAAGTGAACTTTGAATTAGGCGATTATGTGCGTCAAGGTCAAGTTTTGGCAGTTGTAAAATCGAACGAAGTACTAGATTTGGTACAGCAAAAGCGTTATCATCAAAATCAAATGGATTTGATTCGAAAACAAATTAAGTCGAAAAAAGAATTGTTGAATGATGGAATGGCTTCTCAGCCCGAAGTTACAGAGGCAGAACACGAATTACAATCAGCGCAAATTGAAATTGATAAAATCAATGCTACCTTGAAGATGTATCGTGCAGTTGGCAATGGTCAATTCCAGATTTTATCACCTAAAAATGGTTATATCGTTCAGAAAAACATGAGCGTTGGTCAGTCTATTATTTCTGATTCAGATGAAAATCTTTTCTCTATTTCAAATCTAAAACAGGTTTGGGTAATGGTAAATATTTACGCAAATAATCTGCAATATGTAAAAAAAGGTGATGCTGTAAAAGTGAAATCTATGGCGTATCCTGACCGCATTTATGTTGGGAAAATTGATAAAATATACAATGTGTTTGATGAAAATGAACACGTTTTGAAAGCACGTGTTGTATTGGAAAATCAAGATTTGAACTTGATGCCAGGTTTGAGTGCAGATATTATTATCGATAAACAAAATATTGTTGGAAATGCATTTGCGATACCAAACAAAGCCAAAGTTTTTGAGAACAACAAGGAATATGTGGTGGTATATAAAAATGATTGTACAATGGAAATCCGAAAAATTACGACGATTGGTCAGAATGAGGAATACACATTTGTTAGCGAAAAGTTTGCACCAAATGAGAAAGTTATTTCTCGAAACGCCCTAATGATATTTGAGGAATTAAATAAATAATAAATGAAAAAGTTAGTACAATCAGTCGTAACTTTTTCGTTACGAAATACAACCTTTGTTTTATTTGCTGTATTTGCATTACTCTTTGCAGGTATATTTTCTTTAAAACATACACCAATAGAAGCATTTCCAGATGTAACGAATACTAGAGCTCGTATCATAACACAATGGCCAGGAAGAAGTGCTGAGGAAATGGAAAAATTGGTGACTTTACCAGTTTCAAAAGTAATGAATAGTATTCCGCATAAATCAAATATTCGTTCTATTTCTCTTTTCGGATTATCTGTTGTTACTGTTCAGTTTGAAGATGGTGTAGATGATTTTTATGCACAACAATATGTGTCTAATAAATTAAGTGGAGTTGATTTACCAGAAGGAGCCGATGCAGATATTGAACCACCTTCTGGTGCTACAGGAGAAATTTTTCGTTATGTAATAAAAAGTGATTTACCAATAAAGGAAGTTACAGCAATTCAGGATTGGGTAATTGAACGTGAATTACTTTCTGTATCAGGAGTTGCAGATGTTGTAAGTTTTGGTGGAGAAGAAAAAACATATGAAATTAAAATCAATCCAACCGAATTAAAAAATTATAATTTATCGTCTTTAGATGTTTACGAAGCAGTTTCTAAATCAAATATAAATGTAGGTGGAGATGTTATTCAGCAAGGAGATCAAGCTTATGTAGTTCGTGGTGTTGGTTTGTTAGATAAGATAGAGGATATAGGAAATATTACTGTTGCTCTAAATGGTTCTACACCAATTCTTATCAAAAATGTAGCAGATGTTGTTGTTTCAAATAAACCTAGATTGGGACAAGTTGGTTATAATGAAAATGATGATATGGTTCAAGGTATCGTTATTATGCTACGAGGAGAAAATCCATCAGAAGTCATTGGAAATCTGAAAGCAAAGATTGAAGAATTAAATACAAGAACTTTACCAGATAATGTAAAAATTGAAACAGTTGTAGATCGTACAAAATTGGTGGATAATACAGTACATACGGTTTCTAAAAATATTATTGAAGGTATTTTATTGGTTTCATTAATTGTTTTTGTTTTTTTATATAATTGGAAATCAACATTTATTGTAGCTTCGGTTATTCCGCTTTCTTTTTTGTTCGCAATTATTATGTTGAAAATACAAGGATTACCAGCGAATTTAATTTCAATGGGGTCATTGGATTTTGGATTGTTGTTAGAAGGAACTTTGGTAATTGTAGAAACAGTTTTTGTTGCTTTAGCTACAATGCAACATAAAGTAGGAGCCGAACGTTTCGCAAAAATGAGTAAAATGGGTGTTATAAAGAAAAGCGCCGGAAGTGTAGCTTCTTATATTTTCTTTGCTTTACTTATTCTTATTGTCGCTTTATTACCGATATTTTCATTCCAAAAAGTGGAAGGTAAAATGTTCTCTCCTTTAGCATTTACATTAGGATACGCATTATTAGGATCTTTAATATTGAGTCTAACTTATGTTCCTGCAATGTGTAAGTTGCTTTTTAAGAAAAATATGGAGGAGAAAGAGAACTTTATTACTCGATTTTTTCAGAAAACTATTTTTGGATTATATGAAACTGCATTTCGTTATAAAAAAGCAACAATAGGAATCTTTTTAGGGATTTTAGCTCTTTGTTTGTTTAAGTTCTCACATTATGGATCAGAATTTCTTCCGAAATTGAATGAAGGAGCAATTTACATTCGTGCAACTTTACCAAATAGTGTCAATTTACAAGAGTCAACTCGATTAACAAAAGAGATGAAAGAGTTGATGCAGAAAGATTGTGATGAAATTGATTTTATTTTAACACAAACAGGTCGACCAAATGATGGAACAGATCCAACAGGATTCTTCAATATTGAGTTTAATATTCAATTAAAAGATAAAAAAGATTGGAAGCGCAAGGTTTCAAAAGAAGAGATTATTCAAGAGATGCGAGATAAACTGAATCATTATCCTGGAATTGTATTTGGATTTTCGCAACCCATTCAAGATAATGTTGAAGAATATGTAGCAGGTGTAAAAAGTTCATTAGTTATTAAGATTTTTGGTGATGATTTGTATGATTTAGAAAAATATGCAAATAAGGTAGCTTCATCTATCGAAAAAGTAAATGGAATAACGGATATCAATGTTTACAAAAATATTGGATTACCTGAACTTAGAATAGAATTGAGTGATTCAAAAATGGCGAAATATGGTATTAGTACAGCGGATGTTCAGGCAGTAATTGAAATGACAATTGGTGGACAAGCAGCTACTAAGTTTTATGAAAATGATCGACAGTTTGATGTTATTCTTCGTTTTCAAGAAGCTTATAGAGATACTCCTGAGAAAATTGGAAATATTTTGATTCCGACAAGTAACGGGAACAATGTTCCTTTGCAGGAAATAGCTACAATTGGTTATCAAACAGGACCTGCTTTTATTTATCGAGAAGGAAATAGCCGTTATATCGGTGTAGGATTCAGTATAGAAGGTCGTGATTTAGGAAGTACAATCGATGAAGCGAAGAAAGTAGTGGCCAAAGAAGTTAAATTACCGAAAGAAAATTACATGGAATGGGCTGGTGAATTCGAAAGTAAAGAGCGCGCAGCAAAACAATTAGCAATGGTCGTTCCCATTTCTTTAGTTTTGATTTTATTATTATTGTATACTAATTTCGGAAATGTAAAAGATACAGCGATAGCTGCATTAACACTGCCTTTTGCTTTTATTGGAGGATTTATTTCGCTTTGGGTAACAGGAACTATTTTTGGTATATCTGCGGGAATAGGTTTTATTATTCTTTTTGGAGTAGCAACAATTGATGGAATTGTTCTAATTGGTGTTATTCGAGATAATTTAAAGCATAAAATGCAATTAAAAGAAGCAATAGTTAATGGTGTTAAAAGTAGAATACGCCCTGTTGTGATGATTGCTTTAATGGGATCGATGGGACTATTACCAGCAGCACTTTCTACCGGAATGGGCTCTGAAATTCAGAAACCATTAGCCATTATGATTGTAGGTGGATTAATCATTTGCTTGGTTTTATCGTTTACCGTTTTGCCTGTAGTGTTTTATTTTGTTTATAGAAAAGAACATGAAAATAAGTTCCTGAAATAATTTATTGTTCTTTTTATTTATTATTATTGAAAAGGGGTTTTTACCAAATGGTAGAAACCTCTTTTTTGTTAAATGTTTTTATTTATTCTTGACGCAAAGTGTGCAAGAGTAGTATATTGTGGAAGCAAAAAAATTAAGATTGTAAATCTATTCACTAAAATAATTATATTTGAGTATAATGATACGAAACATCACAAAACTTGATTTCTTAAAAAATAATGTTACTAGCAGTTTTATGAAACATTACATAACGATAATATTACTTTTGACTTTTACTGTAAGCTTTTCACAGAAACGATTGGACGGTATGATAGCTGAATTAAAACATTCTGATTTTAGTGCTATTTATAAAGTTAAAGATAGTATTGTGAACTATCAAAAAGATGCTATTCCTGAACTTATTGAATTGCTTAAAGATACTTCATTCGTAAAGCTTAATAATACTGCTGACCTAATTTATCCAGGAGCAGAAAAATTTTACGGACATGGTTGGATTGTAAATTATGACATTGATTGGATTTCTGTTAGAGCCGCTTGGTTATTAGAAGAAATAACATTTCAGAATTTTGGTTATCGTGACTTGACAATTAATGAAGATAAGTTAATGAGTTTGCATAAACAAGATTATACTTCGTATTTACAAACTGGTAGTCACGATATTGACTTTAAAGATAAAACTCCAAGAGAACAACTTATAATTTATCGACTAATGCTTGCTGACAGAGTTTTAAAGTGGTGGGATAAAAATAAAAATGGTTGGACACGTCTTAATGCAATTAAAGAAGCACTTTCAAGTATTGACGAACAAAGACAGAGTCTTGCATTAAGATATTTACGTTTTGGCAAAACAGATTGTGCTGGATTAACACTTGAAAATTATAAAGAAGAAATAAAACCAATAATTAAAAAAATTAAACGAAGTAAAAATGAAAATGCAGAACAAGCAAAATATTTACTTGAGGATAATGAATATTATTGGTTCAAATCAAAGACAGAAAGATAGTAGCTATGATATATTCTTCAAAAATAACCACATAGAAACATAAAACCAAATGATTTTGCGTTGAAATTAGTTGTTTACCTATTCGTATTTTCAACTAATCTTTACAAGTCATCATTGCTAAAACTATGTTTCTATGTGGTTAAAATAAATTTGAACAACATTTATAAAATTCTATTTTCGATACAATTTTTCTTCACTCTTCTACGCCGTTAATCAGAGCATTGTACCGAAAAATCACTTTAATTAACGCCTACTACAGTTCCTACTTTTCCTGAGAATCCACCAAGGATTCCTTTTTTAATTTCTGCCATAACTGGAAGTTTTTATGATTAATATTCATAAAGTTAGCAACAGAAACAACACCATTTACAAAAACACAATTTTGTGCCCGCATTTGCCCTGCTCTGCCCGCATTTGTCCACTTTTGTCCAGTTGCTTTTTACACAATAATAGTAATATAACAAAATAAAAACCTTGCTAACCTCCTATTTATAAGAGCTAGAGAGAAGTTGAATTTTTGGTCAATTTTGGTCTTGTTCGACCATTGTTCGACCATTGTTCGACGAATCTTCGGAAAAACGGCATTCTCGTCGAAGAACGGTCGAAGAAAACACGAACAAAAGTGGGAGGAAATTGAAATTATAAAAATAAAATGATGCAAGAATACTTTGTTTCGCTATCCATACATTCATTATTACATTCTACATTAAATTATTTCGTGATACATGAATATTGTTTTTATAAATATCTTATTTACAAAAAAAATAATTATATTTGCTTCTAATTTTACGAAATGCAGATATAGGTGATTTTTTACGAAACAAAAGCTAGATCAGTTTCGTGAAAAAACAATGTTGGTGGCAAGTTTTTTACAGAACAGAGAAAATAAAATTATTGTAACTAAAATATGGAAATAGAGCAACTTTCAATAGATAATCTTAAACAGCTAACCGAACTTGTTTTAGAACTTTGGATTGATTGTGAGTTTGACGAAGAATTTGAAAATTATAAAAGGATATTAGGTTCAGAAAGTGAAATTTGTTATCTCTGCAAAGAAGCAGGTGATTATATTGCTTTTTTACATTTAAGTAGCCGAAATGATTATGTAGAAGGAGCAAAAGACTTGCCAATAGCGTATGTTGAGGGAATTTATGTAAAGTCAGATTTTCAAAAGAAAGGCATTGCAAAAAAACTAATGAACTATGCTGAAAATTGGGCAAAACAAAAAGGTTATAATCAAATAGCATCTGACACTAACATTACTAATTCAGTAAGTATTGATTTTCATAAACAGATTGGTTTTGCAGAGATAGAGCGTATTGTTTGTTTCATCAAAGATTTATAGAATAAAATGAGCAAACAAAAAAGCAAACTATTTTATTTGGCAACAGTTGGAATTTTATCTTATGTTGTTGCAGACATTATACACGAAGTAATAGGACACGGTGGAACTTCTTTAATTATTGGAAACAAAATTGAACTATTGACGAGTGTTTATTTTAAAAGTAGTCCAGGGAATATATTCGTGGACATTGGTGGACCTATTGCAAATTTAATTTTCGGTGGCTTTACATTTTATATTCTAACAAGAAAATCTTTTGACAAATTATTTTTATTTCAAGTAACAGCTTATAATTTATTTTGGCTTTCGGGGACAATTTTACATTCAGCAATCAGTAAAACAGGCGATTGGACTTTTGCGGTAAAAGAAGTTGTTGGAGAACCTTACGCAAAGATTTTATTAATTTTTACAGGAATTTTATTTTACTTTATTATTCTACGAGTTTTGAATTTTTATTTAAGCACTAAAAATAATGAACAACACATTGAGCCTTTAACGAAAAAAAATATTTTCTATTCATTCATATTTGCTTCTGTTGCAGCGTTTGTTGCAGGACTTTTTTTTCAATCAGACAGACTACATTCGGCATTAGAAGGCTTACTTGAAATGGCTTCTTCATTACCAATTTTATTTTTAAAATTTGGAGAGAATTCCTTTGAAGAAAGTTACAAATCCAAACCAAATTACTTTTTAGAGTTGATAGTTATTATAATTTACATTGCTTTTTGTTTGACTCTTGGGAAAGGAATAACATAGAAAAATAAACCTGCCACCAACAGCGGTTTGCAAAAATGGCGGGTTTTGGGCTTAATTTAAAGTTTGTTTTGTACCTTTGTCGTCATTGCAAAACCTAAAGTTTAGGCTTCTTTAATCCGCCACTTCTGCAAGCCGCGGAACGTTGTACGACATAGTAAAACCGAACCAAACAAAATGAAAGTCAGAGAAGAAAAGTTAAGAACAATTATAGAATGGTCGGAGAAAAACGAAGATGTAAGAGTTCTTCTTCTGACAAGTTCACTTGTAAATCCTTTAGCACTTGTTGACGAATTTAGTGATTTAGACATTGAATTTGTTTTTGAGGATAATACAAATTACATTTCAGACAAAAGCTGGACGCTTAAATTCGGAAATCCAATTGCTATGATTGAAGAAGACGAAAGTTGTTTTAACCATAAACACGCAATGAAAATGCTACTTTATGAAGACGGTGTGAAAGTAGATTTTAAACTTTACAGCAAATCAAAATTTATAAAGGAAACGCAAGAGAAAGAATTACCAGAAGATTGGGATATTGGTTATAAAATTTTAATTGATAAAGATGGTATTACAAAGCAAATGCTGAAACCAACTTATCAAATTTCCATTATCAAAAAACCGTCTGAAAAAGAGTTTCAAAATCTAATAAACGATTTTTGGTGGGACACAACTTACGTGGCAAAGTGTCTTGTGAGAGATGAAATATTCTATGCGAAATTTATGTCGGAAACCGTTATTCGCACAGAATATTTAATTCCTTTAATTGAATGGCACATTGCAAGTGAACACAATTGGAACATAACGACCAATAAATATGGACGACTTTTCAAAAAGTATCTTAACCAGGAAATGTGGGCTAAAACAGAACAAACATTTTCAGGGAGCGATATAAAGGAAAATTGGACTGCTCTATTTTCAATGACTGATTTAGTTTCAGAAATAGGAACTGAATTGTCAAAAAAATTAGAGTACAAATACCCGGATAAATTAGAAAATGACATACGAAAATATTTAGCTGGACTAAAACCCAAAACATAACTACGTCGTACAACATCGTATTGGCAATAGGCGGGCTGAACGGCTTCGTATCAACGGAAGTGCAAAATTCAACTTCTGTTCTTCGATTAAAGTTCAGTGCTAAAAATCCCGCCCATCGCCAATACGCGGCACGTTAGCAGAAATCGCATAACCACACACAGATAAACCATGAAATTTGACTCACTTGATAAATTTTTGAACTACGGTATTTTTACTATTCCTGAATATCAAAGAGGATATTCTTGGAATAATGCACAATTAACCGATTTTGTAAATGATTTATCTGATGTTCAACATATTCGTGAACACTACTTTGGAACTGTAACACTTATAAAAACTGGAGTTGAACAATTTGGTATTAGTGATAAAACTGTTTATGATATTGTAGATGGACAACAAAGAATTACAACGATTCATCTTTTCTTAGCTAGCTTATATTACAGAATTAAAGAAATTGATTCTGCAAAAGCAGATTTAGAAATAATCAAACCTGTTTTTGATAAAGGGCAAACCTTGCTAAGGTTAAATAGTAAAAAAGACCAAGAATTTTATAATTATATAATTAATGAAGAAAAGATTAATGATTTATCTAAAATTAATCCAAAAACTAAAAGTCAAAAAAACCTCTTAAATGCTCGAGTTTTTTTTGATAAATATTTTAGAAACTCTTCATTAAAAAGTTTAATAGAAATTCGTAGAAACTTACTTTCTAAATTTAAAATAAATGTATTTGAGTTAGAAGAAGAAAGTGAAGTTGGTTTAATATTCGAAACTATGAATGACAGAGGTTTACCTCTGTCTGATATGGACAAAATAAAAAACTATTTAATCTATTTATCTCATAAATTAAATGAGAAAGATTTAGCTAAAGATTTAAATAAAAAGTTTGGAGAAATTTTTTCTATCTTAATGCATATTGAAAACGGGGATTCAATAAAATTAGAAAACCAATTTTTAAAAGATTGTTACATTTTACATAAAGGTGAGACAAGAAATTTAAATGATATACATCAGAGAATAAAAGAAATGATTTCTCAAAAAGACGTATTAAAAATTGGAGGGCTATTCGACAAATATCAAAATGATATACAAAAAAAAGTAACTGAAATTAAGAATTTTTCTAATTTATTACACAAAAGTGCTTCTAATTATGCAATGCTTTTAAATAGGAGTTTTGAGAATAATGATGTAAACATTGCACTATTTCGTTTAAGTATTTTGGGGAAAGGAAAATTTGATACTTTTTTGCCTTTATTTTTGGCAATACTTTCGCATAAAGGTTTTAAAAAAGAATTTCTAGTTCCAATCTGCGAAATATTGGAAATTTTCTGCTTAAAAGTTTATGTCTTTGGAAACAAGAAATCAAACACAGGAAGCTCTCTAATAAATGAGTTTGCTCATAAAGTTTTTTCTAGTAAATTAAATTTTACAGAATTAAAAAAGCAACTACGGAGCTTGGTGTTTAAAAATTCGAATCAAACCGAAATTCGTAATTCAATTTTACAAAAGTCTGCTTATCTAGATTTACAAGAAAATATAATTAAACTTCTTCTGTATGATTATGAAACTTATTTACAAAAAGACCAAAAATATTCTTATGAAATAGGAACTTTAGAAGAATTTCTAAATAACAAAAAAATTAGCATTGAACATATTTATCCGCAGAAATTGCAACCTGGTTTCGCAGAGATAACTAACAATCACACTTTTGGAAATTTAGTTCTAACGTATGATAATGCTAAATTAAGTAATAAAACATTCATTCAGAAAAAAAGTATTTATCAAATATCAAATTTGGAATCTGAAAGACAATTGTTCCAATATGAGGAATGGAATGAAAAGACAATTAAGGAAAGAGGGAAAAAAATTTCAAAATTTGTGTTTGACCGCTGGAGTATATAAGGAATTGCCACTTCTGCTAACATTGTATTGGCAAAATGCGGGGTTAAATGTATAATAGAAGGATTTTTAATATTTATGCGCCGCTGCTTTTATCTCATATTTATTTATTGGATTAGATAAACTTATGTTTCATGTTATTTTTCAATTTAGTATGTTGTTTGTAAGACTTTTTACGTTATATTAAATTTAATATGAAGATTTTATTAATTATAATTCCAATATTTTCTTTTGGTCAAATTTCTCCAGAACTTAAAGTTTTTGTGGATAGTTTATCTATTGTTGATAGATACGAAAGTTCAAATATAGGCTATTGGGGAACAAATAGTAAAGTCTACGATTTATTTTTTGAAGCATCAAAAATAGCAACTGATAAGGAGGTAGAATACTTAGCTATAAATGGAAAAACAATTGTAAAAGCATATTTTTCTACGGAAGCAGTTGATAGAAAGTTACAATCAGTAAATGACATTTTTAAATATCAGTTAGAAAACAATGAAGAGTTTGATAGGATTTATGGGTGTTTAGGAGGTAAAGAAGACTTGGTTTCTAAAATGTATTCTTCGGTTGTGAATTATACGTTAAACAGTACGTTATTAGAGCTTTATGGAGAGGAAACGACATGGACTGAAAAAGAAGCATTTAAAAAATTAAGAGAATTTAATAATGTTATTAAGAATTCAGAATATTCAACGGATAAGCTTTTATCATATATTATTATTTACGATAAGAAAAATTTAAAAAAGAATTGTAAAAACATTCTTCCAATGATAAAGAATAAAGAATCAAAAGAGATACAATATGTATTGGATATCTGTAATAAATAAGGTTTACATTATATTTTATCATCAAAATCCAAAGTCAGTTTTTATGAATTACAAACTGGAAGTCCACTTGGAACCAAAGGTTACATTTCCTTCTTGAAGTACGATATCTGAATGTAAAAATTTGGCTGCATCTGCTGACTTTTTTACTTTAACGCTGCTTCGCTCCATCATCTCATTTTCGTATGGCTGTAAAACTTCTTCACGTAGATTGACTTGTTTATTTTGCGCATGATAAGCTGAGGTTATTTTTTGAGCCAAAAACAAAGCATCCAACAAAGCCTGATTGGCACCTTGCCCTTTGAAAGGACTCATCGGATGTGCTGCATCACCTATTAAAGTCACAGGACCTGCGTTTTCTAATAAATTTGGCGTTAATAAATTTCGGTCGTAAACAGGGTATCCCGTAATTTGTTTAGCTTCGGTAGCTGCGATAATTTCTGGAATAGGAGAGTGCCAATGCGTTCTTTTCGCAACTTCTGTTTTTAAGGCTTCAGAACCTTTTTTACTTAAATTTTTAGCATCTTCTTCTGACATTGGAAAACTAAATTGCCACATAATCGATTCTTTGTCATAGGGCATCATATACATTCGTTCCGTTCCATTTGCGGTCTGAAACACTGTTGCACCATCTAACAAATGACTATCTAAATCTTTTAAAGCATTTAGTTTACAGATTCCTAAAATCACAATACAACCTAAATATCTCAATGGATTTTTATCTTCATTGATAATCAATCGACGCACCGAACTACGTATGCCGTCTGCACCAACAAGTAAATCAGCTTTAAAATGTTTTTGAATTCCATCAACATCAAACGTTAATTCGACTTTGTCATCAATTTTAAAATCAGTTAATTGATGATTCCATAAAACTTGTTTATCACCACCCAATTGCTCTAAAAAGGCCAAACGCAAAGATTGTCTTGCAATGTGAATATTGGTATGTTTATTCTTGTTTTTCGCTTCAATAGCTTCTTTGTCTTGCAATTTTCTTATTCCCCATTCGCCAATCACATTTCCTTTTATGGTATGTGCCAAATGCAGCGTAGAAACAATACCTTCATCTAAAGTTGTAATTCCAAACTTTTTTAGTTCTTTACTCGCTTGTTGTAACGTTAATCCATAACCTTGCGAACGATCGTTGAAAGCGCGATCACGCTCGAAAAGTGTAAAAGGAATTTGACGATGCAAACATGCCAATGCCAACGCAATTCCACCAATTCCAGCACCTACAATTGCAATGTGAGGATAATCGTTTTCATTTGGTAAGGGAAGTTCTTCTGTTGCTGTCAGACCAGTTCCTAAGCAAGTTGTGCATATTTGCATCGAACTTTTTGGTTTGTTAGGAATAGTGCTATTGCTTTTATTTTTTTTTGATTGAGCAAGGGCAGCTTCGTAACGCAATAGTTTCTTTTTCGAAACTCCTTGACTTTTTTTTCCAAGTCCATTGCAATTCTTGCAGCTTGTCCAATTTATTTGTTTACTCAATTCTAAAAATTTTTGCAAAAATACAATTTACTGTATTTTATTCTGTGTATTGTTTGATATTATATTTTGGAAATTACTAAAACTATTCTAATTTTTTGAATTACCAAGCTCTATTTGTGAAAGCGATAAATAATTTGTTCTTAGAAAATCATTTTTTGTAATTTATATTCAGTTTCTTGTTTATTTTCAAATTGAAAAAGAAGTTATGATTTAGTGCAGAAATCTGAATGTAAGATATTTTATTCTATGAAAAACCTCGTTTAATTATTTCTAAACGAGGTTTGATGATATTTTTGAGATAATTGTAACTCTTAAAATAAATGATGTTACTCGGTTATAACATTATTCAAAAAGTCTTGATTATTAACAAGTTGTTGAATAAGATTATCGATTGCTGGAGGTAAAAACTTTTCAAATTTAGCACCTTTTGTGTTTGCTTTTCCTGTAATTAAGTCAGTCCAAACAACTTTTCCATCTTTGTCAACCAATTGAAATTTAACTGTAATTTCTGGGATTAACTGAACAGTAGAGAATCCAGAAATCGCTTCATAATCTAATTTTTGTAACTCAGATTTTAGAATATAATCATTACTACCGTTAACTGAAATATTTTTTTCATTGAAACCATTTTTTATAGCTTCGGTTAAAATTTCTGAAATTGGTTTTTCCGCCATATATGCACCTGACATCGTTTGATTGTACATGTTTTTCTTGTAAAAAATAACCTTTTCATCACTGTATCCTCTCATGTCTTTCATTTCGTCAATTTTAACAATTTTACTAGAAGATAGTCTATCACTAACTTTTAGGTTCGATTGATAATTAATTTGCTTGACAGAATTAGATAAAGCACAACTTGTTAAGGTTATTAATGAGATACCCAAGAGAAGTGTTGTAAATTTTGATTTCATTTTTTATTATAATATATCTTTCCATAACGGAAAAAGTAATGTTTAATTGTAGATAAATTTACTAATAAGGATAATTGCATAGATTTCAAAATATTGTTATTAAAATAATACGAAGGATAGAAAAGAAATTATTGAGTGATTTTAATCCTGAATTAGGAATTGATAGATAAATTGTATTATTAGAAATTTTTGTGATAATTATTTTCTAAAAAGTAATAGTTAATCTAGGTTTATTAGTTTACTTTCTTTAATCGAAAATGTTAAGATACAAAACCAAAAAAGGATTTCAATTGAAATCCTTTTCTTTTATATGAATTAATTGATAAAATTATTTATCAATCGAACCCATTACACGTTGCATAAAAGTATTGGCTGCAGTACGCTCATCCAAACCTTCTTCTTCCATCATTTGTTTCATTTCCATAGCTCCACAAATGTTAGAAATCATTTCTCCAATTACTTCTTGTTCTGGCTCTTTTACAGCTGGAGAATCAGCATAAACTTCCAAAACTTCTAAAGCTGTTTCCATTGCTTCAATAGAAACGTTTTTTGCTAAATTTTTAAATACCGGCAGCTTCATTGATCAATTCTTTTACAGCATCAATTTTAGACGCAGTTACTTGTCCTACATTTTGTCCTCCTTTAAATACCGCGAAAGTTGGTAAATTTGGAACTTCAGCTAATTTTCTTGATTCTACTAATTTCTCAGCATCAACATATAAAAACTCAGCTTGACCTTCATATTCAGCCGCTAATTTTTTGAATTTTGGTTTTACTAAACGGCAGTTTCCACACCATCCAGCACCATATTGTACAATTACTATATTGTTATCAGCAACTACTTGTGCTAAGTTATCTTGTTCTAATTCTGCAAACATTTTATTAATTTTTATGGTTAAAAATTGAGTATAAAAAAGGCTGTCTAAGGTATAATCTTAGTGATTTTTATTGAAAATGAATTCGTTAAAATCTCCTGTCAAATTTTTTAGACAGCCTCTTCGTGAATTTTGAAAATCAAAAGATTTTCAAGTTATTTTTAGTGAGAAGCTAAGTAAGAAGCTACACCATCTTTAGTAGCGTTCATTGCATCTTTTCCTTCTTCCCAGTTTGCTGGACAAACTTCACCATATTTCTCAACGTGTAAAATAGCGTCTAATAAACGTACATACTCATCGATGTTACGTCCTAATGGTAAATCGTTGATTGTTTCGTGACGAACAACACCGTTTTTGTCGATGATGAAAGTACCACGGTAAGCAACTGGAGCTCCTTCAAATTTTAAAGAATCATTTTCTTCATTGTAAACATACTCACCAGCTAAAACTCCGTAATCCATAGCGATAGTTTTTGCTAAGTCAGCAACGATTGGGTAAGTAACACCTTCGATACCTCCGTTATCTTTAGCAGTGTTTAACCACGCTAAGTGTGTTTCTTCTGAATCACAAGAAGCAGCGATTACAACAGCATCTCTTTTTTCGAATTCAGCTAATTTAGCTTGGAATGCGTGTAATTCTGTTGGACAAACAAATGTAAAATCTTTTGGGTAGAAGAATAAAACGATGTTTTTTTCTCCGATTGGCATTGAAAAGTTTTCTACGATTTCGTCTCCATCAATTACTGCTGGCGCTGTGAATAAAGGCGCTTTTTTTCCTACTAATGACATAATTTTAATTTTTTATATTTTGTTTTTTACTTCTCGATTTGATAAAACTTGTTACAGTTTTTATCTCTTTTACTGATGCAAATTTAGACTGATATTTTAAACTGTCCATATATTTTCAATTTCAAATATAGATTAAACTATAAATTATATTTATGATATATGATTAATAATAATTATTGAGTTAATATTCTATTGAAATTCAATACAACAAGCCTTTTTATCTTATCTCTACGCTAATTTACGAAGATTATTTACCTTAAAGAATGATATTGCTTATGTTGATGATTATTTAAAATGAATCAAATTTTATTTCTATATTAGTAGAATAATAAACACTATAATATGCTAAAATATTTATTTTTAATACTTCCAATAATTGGATTTGCCCAAGATGCTGTTCGTGTAGAATATGAAGTTCGTCAAGAATTTGATAGAAGTAATATAAAACAAACATCAGCTAGAATGGAAGAAATGCTTGTTAATTCAGAAAATAAACGATATTATTTTGAGTTATTTGTAAATGCTACAAATTCTAACTTTACGGAGATTGAACGTATAAATAATGAACAAGGTCGTGGAATTTCTGTAGGATTATTAAGCAATGTTAGTTCTAATATTTATAAAGATTTTAACTCGAAAGAATTGTATGAGAACAATAAAATGAAACCTAAACTATTCATCAAAGATTCTATCCAGACCTTTCCTTGGGTATTAAGTAAAGAAGAGTCAACAATTTTAGGTTACAAAGTCAGAAAAGCAACATATACAAATCCAACACAAACAATAGAAGCATGGTATGCGTCAGATTTACCTTTTCGAGATGGACCTTCTCGTTTTAATGGATTACCAGGTTTAATTTTAAAAATTAAATTCAAATTACCATTTACAAGTGATATGGATACAAATGTTAGTTTTACGGCAATTGATGTAAAACCATACGCAGGTAAAATAGAATTGCCGAATAAATCAAAGAAAGTAACCAAGGAAGAATATGATAAGGAGATTGAGAAATCGATGGGAAAATCTGGAGGAATAATAAATCAAGGCATAGAGAAAGATTAAGATATTAAAACGAAAAAGGTTAGTGAATTCACTAACCTTTTTCGTTTATATTTTTTTACTTTTTCCTTCGATATAGGTATTGAAATTTTTTCCATCCATCGAAATTTCAAAAGCTGTATTAACTTCTTTATTTTCGAGTAGCGAATAAATCAATCTAAATGTAGGTTGATTGGGTTTTGTTTCACTCAGAAATGTAATCGTTTTTTCGGTATAAGTAATCGAATAATTGATAACATGACCTTCGTTATCAAAATAAATGGCTTTTGATAAATTTTTATTTTCATCTAAATAAACAACCAATAAATCATCATGTACTGTCATTTTTTTAGAATCTCGCGAAGGATATTCGGAATGACTTTTTCTAACAATTACATTTTGATCCAATTGGTATTCAAAAGAAAAAACGCCTTTTCCTTCTCCAGGTTTTCCATTACCAACGCCTTCCCAATTTCCGATTAACCAATTCCAATTTTGATTTGTTTGAGCAAAACTAAAATTAGAAAAAACAAGGAATAGGAGGAACGTTATTACTTTTTTATTGATCATATTAGATTTTATACACTTCGTTAACATTGATTTGAGTTGTAAATAAACCATAATTTACAAAAACAATTTCCTTTTTTATTTTATCAATTGTTCCAACACTCGACGAACCATGAATTTTGACACGATCACCAACTTTCAACGCATCAATTTTCTTTTGAGTAGCTGCTTTTTCTTTCTTTTCGATCACATGTTTTTGTTGAGAAATCGTTTCAGAATTTTCTTTTAATTCGCGCTTAACTTCTTTCTCTACAATTTTTTCGATTTTCTTTAATTGCTGAACTTCTTTCGTCTTTTTCGAATTTTCCATTTCAATTAATTTCAAGAAATTCGAAATCATTTGCTTTTTATTTTTCGTTTTCAAGTAAGAATCAGCCATGTCAGAAATTCGTTCTCCAAGTTTCAAACGTTTTTGTTCGCGATCATATAATTGCTGAAAATCATATAGTTTTTGTTGAATTTTTTCGTTTGTTTGCTCTAACTTTTCATTGTGTTCAATATTAGTTTCGCGCAACTCTTCAACATGATCTTTTGTTTTCTGAATTTCAAATTTTTCTTGTTGAAGTTTCAAAATTGTTTTATCCAAACTCACTTTTTCGCTTTCAACTTTTTTCTTTGCACGATTAATCAAACGAAATGGAATTTTATTTTTCTCAGCAACTTCAAAAGTAAACGAACTTCCGGCTTGTCCAATTTCCAAACGATAAAGTGGTTCCAATGTTTTTTTATCAAACAACATACAAGCATTTATCGCTTCTGGCAAACTTTCTGCGCTCAATTTGATATTCGTATAATGTGTTGTAAAAACACCGAAAGAATTACGTTCATAAAACTCTTCAAAGAAAACTTCCGCTAAAGCTCCACCTAATTCTGGATCAGAACCTGTACCAAATTCATCAACTAACAACAACGTTTTATCATCAGCATTTTTCAAGAAATATGACATTTGTTTTAGACGATAACTGTAGGTTGATAAATGATTTTCAATCGATTGATTATCGCCAATATCTGTAAAAATTTGATTAAAGAATCCAAATTGACTTTCATCTTTTACAGGAACTAAAACACCACTCTGAATCATAATTTGAAGTAAACCAATTGTTTTTAACGTAATTGATTTTCCTCCAGCATTTGGACCAGAGATAATGATAATACGACAATCTTCGTTAATCTCTAAACTCTGCGGAATCGTTTTTTGAGCTTTTCTTTTATTGTTTAAAAATAAAACAGGATGATAAGCATCGACTAATTTGATAATTCGATTCTCAGAAAGTTGAGGTAAAATTCCATTAATCAAAAAAGCATAATTTGCTTTCGCTTGTGTAAAATCTATATATTCTAAAAACGTTTGATATTCTTCAAGATTTGGTTTGTATTCCGCAATTTGAGCAGTTAAATCTAACAAAATCTGAATCACCAAATGTTTTTCTTCTTCTTTTAATTCTTCCCATTCGCGACGAGGATTTTGTACACTTTCTGGCTCAATAAAAGTAATCGATCCAGTTTTTGAAGTACCTAAAAATTGCCCTTTCACACGTTTTCTCAAAGCCGATTTTACAGCCAAAACGCGACGATTTCCAACGACAGATTCTCGAATATCATCTAAATAATCCGAATGATAAGACATTGATTTATTGAATAATTCGGTAATTCGCCCATTCAAATGACGTAAACGATCGCGCACAATTTTCAATTCTGGACTTGCATCGTCTTTGATTTCTCCAAATTTATTGAACACTTGATCGATTAATTTCACGATATTTTTTTCGTAAGTAATCGTTGAAGCTTTCTCGAATAAAACAGGTGCATATTCGTTGAAAGCTGTCAAATATTTCAAGATTTCGTTCACTTGAAGCGTATTTGCCTTGATTTTGAAGAATTCTTCTGCAGGCAAATAATAATTCTCGATTTCTAATCGGCTTAGATTTTCATCTAAAATATAATATTCTGAAAACGGAAAACGATTTCCCGTCTCGAAACTTGTTAAATATTCGTTTGTCGTTTGTAAATCTTGCACCAAAAGTTGGTGATCTTGGTAAGGTTTTAAGTTAAAAATAAACGCTTCAACCTTTTCTGTATAAGCAAATTCTGCGATTTCTTTCTGAACCGCATTAAATTCTAAATCTTTTAAAGTTTGTTCTGATATTTGCATTAACGCAAAATTACGGATAAATTCTTTAGTTAGAAATAAATGACAGATAATACTATTTACATATAGATTTAATGATTTATTAAATCTATAATTTATATTTTGATGGATATTGATTTTTATATTTATGGAATGAAGAGATTAACAGTATTTTGTGGGTCAAGTAATGGCTCAAATAAGATTTTTAAAGAAGAAGCATATAAATTAGGTCAAAAATTAGCAGAAAATAAAATTGAACTTGTTTATGGCGGAGCTAATGTAGGTTTAATGGGAGTTATAGCAGATTCAGTTTTAGAAAATAGAGGTGTAGCTATTGGAGTTTTACCAAACTTTTTGAAGAAAATTGAAGTTGAGTATAAAGGATTAAGTGAACTTATTTTAGTAGATTCTATGCATGAACGTAAGGCGAAAATGAATGAACTTTCTGATGGTGTTATAACTTTACCTGGAGGTTTTGGAACACTTGAAGAGTTTTTCGAAATGTTAACATGGGCTCAATTAGGATTACATAAAAAACCAATTGCTATTTACAATATAGATGGTTTTTTTGATGATCTTTTACTTTTTATTAAAAGTATGGTTACCAAAGGTTTTTTAAAACAAGAAAATTATGATATGCTAATTGTTAGTGACGATCTAGATCTTTTATTTGAGAAATTAAAAAATTATAAAGCTCCTACAGTTGGTAAATGGATAAATGAATCTCAGATTTAGTTTGAAAAATTACTCCAGCAAGTATAAAAAGAATAATTTTGTTTCCATAAAAGAATAATATGGATGTGAAATTAGATGTTTCTTGGAAAGAAGTTTTAAAGAATGAATTTGAAAAAGATTACTTTAAAATATTGACAGATTTTGTACGAAATGAGTATAAAACAAAAACAATATATCCTCTCGCATCCAAAATATTTTCTGCATTTGATTATACGCCTTTTGATGATGTTAAAGTTGTTTTAATTGGTCAAGATCCTTATCATGGGATTGGACAAGCAAATGGTTTGTCTTTTTCGGTTGCCGATGGAATTAAATTACCTCCAAGTTTGCAAAATATTTATAAAGAGTTGAATGATGATTTAGGAATAGGAATTTCGACTTCTGGAAATTTGGAAACATGGGCTAAACAAGGTGTATTATTATTAAATGCAACTTTGACGGTTGAAGCTTCTAAGGCAGGTTCGCACCAGAAAAAAGGCTGGGAAATATTTACAGATGCTGTAATACAGAAGCTTTCTGATCAAAAAGAAAATTTAGTTTTTATACTTTGGGGAGCTTATGCTCAAAAAAAAGGAGCAAAAATAGACCGAAATAAACACTTTGTTATAGAATCTGCTCATCCTTCTCCATTAGGAGCTTACAGAGGTTTTTGGAGGAGCAAACCTTTTTCGAAAACTAATGATTTTTTGAAAAGTAAGAACTTACAACCTATAAATTGGGAAATCAAAAACAAATAATTTACATCGTCATAATTTTTTGTAAATAAGAATTAAAAGCAGTTGGATTGTTTACGTTTATATACGGAACTTTTTCAGTTATTTTATCTTTTAGAACAGCATATGTTGCCACAAAAATGGTAATATTTGGAAGATTTTTCTTGATTGATTCGAGATAAATTGCAAGAGAAAAAGAGTCATAATTTTTAGAGATATAAATAAAAATATGTGTAATTTGAGTATTCTCAATACATTCTAAAATAGAATTTAAACTTTGATTTTCGCCTAAATAAATTCCTTTTTCGGTATTAATTTTTAAAAGAAGATAAGTATAAATTAATTCTAAATCATCATTTTCTTTTTCAGGTAAAAATAAAAGCCATTTACGAGAATTTTGATCTGAATATGGAATTGATTTAATTAAATAAAAAAGATGTTTTCTAATTAGATTTTTAGAAAAAGAAATAACCGATTCTTGAATAGTATACTTTTCCAGAATGATAGACATTTTACTTAAAAAAGGGAAAACTATGTCTATACAACATTTTTCGATTCCAATTTTATTGAAACAAAGTGTAAGAATGGTGTCAAAAAAACGTGTATCATATGAAAAACAAGAACAGATTAATAACTCAATAATTGGTTCATAACTTTTGTTTTTCTGGATATAATTTTGAATTTCAAATTCGGATAAAATTTGTATTTCTGAAAGTGATTTTATACTTAAATTTTCTACTGTATTTTTTTTATTTGATTCAATTAAAAAAGATATAATAATTAATTTTTTTAAGTGATCATGATTAAATAGTGAATTTTTATCAATCTTATCTTCGTTAAATAGTTTGAACTTTTTATTCCATAAAACAATCATTTGTTCATCTAGTCTTGACAGGTCTGAAAGGTTTTTTAGGGAATAAGTATTCATAATGAGAGTTCTAAATAGTCTCTTTAAAGTTAATGATATATTGTGAATAAATCAAAAGAAAGATTAGTGATTTATTAATAAATTAAAACTATTTTATTAAATATGATAATTTCATACTTTTAATAACGTTTAAAATTATGTTATCTTAGCAAGAGTCATAAAAAAATCAAAATCACAAATAAATGTCACAAATTACTCAAGAAGAAAAGAAGGAAAAGTTTGTACATCCAATACAAGAAGTATACACTCCCAAAAATAAAGTTCGTATTGTAACTGCAGCGGCTTTGTTTGATGGGCACGATGCGTCGATTAACATTATGCGTCGCATTATTCAGGCAACGGGTTGCGAGGTGATCCATTTAGGTCACGATAAATCGGTTGAAGATGTTGTAAATACAGCGATTCAGGAAGATGCAAATGCAATTGCAATGACATCTTACCAAGGGGGGCACAACGAATATTTCAAATATATGTACGATTTGCTTCAAGAAAAAGGAGCAGGTCATATCCGTATCGTAGGTGGAGGTGGAGGTGTAATTTTGCCATCAGAGATTAAAGAATTGATGGATTATGGAATTACACGTTTATACTCTCCTGATGATGGTCGCGAATTGGGTTTACAAGGAATGATTAATGATATGGTAGAGAAAGCAGATTTTCCGACAGGATCATTAGAATTACCAGAAGGAAAAGATGTGTATCAATCATTAGAAGATAAAGACATCACGACGATTGCGCGATTAATTTCGTTGGCTGAAAATCGTGAAGAAGACTTTTTAAAAGCATTTGATTTCGATAAAGTTGCTGATAAATCAGCACCAGTTTTAGGAATTACGGGAACAGGTGGAGCAGGAAAATCGTCTATGGTAGATGAATTAGTTCGTCGTTTCTTGATTGATTTTCCAGAAAAATCAATTGCTTTGGTTTCTGTCGATCCATCGAAAAAGAAAACGGGTGGTGCTTTGTTAGGTGATCGTATTCGTATGAATTCTATCAACAATCCTCGTGTTTATATGCGTTCGTTGGCAACTCGTCAATCAAATTTAGCGTTATCGAAATATGTAGAGGAAGCAATTCAGGTGTTAAAAGCGGCGAAATATGATTTGATTATTTTAGAAACTTCTGGAATTGGTCAGTCAGATACCGAAATTTTAGATCATTCTGATGCTTCGTTGTACATCATGACGCCAGAATTTGGTGCTGCAACGCAATTAGAGAAGATTGATATGTTAGATTTTGCTGACATTGTTGCGATTAATAAATTCGATAAACGTGGTGCTTTAGATGCTTTGCGCGATGTAAAAAAACAATACCAACGCAATCATAATTTGTGGGATGTGAATCCTGATGAAATGCCTGTTTTTGGTACGATTGCTTCTCAATTTAACGATCCAGGAACCAATCAATTATACAAATCAATCATTGATAAAGTAGTTGAAAAAACAGGTGCCGATTTGAAATCATCTTTTCAAATTACAAAAGAAATGTCTGAAAAGATTTTTGTGATTCCACCATCAAGAACGCGCTATTTGTCTGAGATTGCAGAGAATAATCGTGGATATGATGTTCGTGCAAATGCGCAGAGAGATGTTGCGCAAAAACTATATGGTTTCTTTAAAACAATTGAAACACTTTCTGGAAAAAAACCAACGATTTCTCAACATGGAATCGAGATTTCTGGAACTGAAAATGCTGATTTAGTTAAAGTTCTTTTAGCTGAATTTGATAAATTAAAAATGAATTTAGATCCTTTCAACTGGGAAGTAATCACGACTTGGGATGAAAAGGTAAATAAATATAAAAATCCAGTTTATACATTTAAAGTACGTGATAAAGAAATTAAAATTCAGACACATTCTGAGTCTTTATCACACTTACAAATTCCAAAAATTGCGTTGCCAAAGTACGAAGCTTGGGGCGATATTTTACGTTGGGTTTTACAAGAAAATGTTCCGGGAGAGTTTCCTTTTACTTCAGGATTATATCCTTTCAAACGTGAAGGAGAAGATCCAACGCGTATGTTTGCGGGAGAAGGTGGGCCAGAGCGTACCAATCGTCGTTTCCATTATGTTTCGAAAGGAATGCCTGCAAAGCGTTTGTCTACAGCGTTTGATTCGGTAACATTATACGGAAATGATCCAGGTCATCGTCCTGATATTTATGGAAAAATTGGTAATGCCGGAGTTTCGATTTGTTGTTTAGATGATGCGAAGAAATTATATTCTGGTTTCGATTTATCGCATCCAGCAACTTCAGTTTCGATGACGATTAATGGACCAGCACCTATGTTGTTAGGTTTCTTTATGAATGCTGCAATCGATCAAAATTGTGAAAAATACATCAAAGAAAATGGTTTAGAAACTGAAATTGAAGCAAAAATCAAAGCTATTTACGAAGACAAAGGTTTGGAAAGACCTCGTTATAATGGTGATTTACCAGAAGGAAATGATGGTTTAGGATTGATGCTTTTAGGTGTAACGGGAGATCAGGTTTTACCTGCGGATGTTTATGCTGAAATCAAGAAAAATACATTAGCTCAAGTTCGTGGAACGGTTCAAGCAGATATCTTGAAAGAAGATCAAGCACAAAATACGTGTATCTTTTCAACTGAATTTGCGTTACGTTTAATGGGCGATGTGCAAGAATATTTCATTAACCAAAATGTACGTAATTTCTATTCGGTTTCTATTTCGGGTTACCATATTGCAGAAGCAGGAGCGAATCCTATTACGCAGTTGGCTTTTACGTTAGCAAACGGATTTACGTATGTTGAGTATTATTTATCTCGTGGAATGGATATCAATGCATTTGGACCAAACTTATCGTTTTTCTTCTCGAATGGTATCGATCCAGAATATTCGGTAATTGGTCGTGTGGCACGTAAAATTTGGGCAAAAGCCTTGAAAAATAAATACGGAGCTAATGAACGTGCGCAAATGTTAAAATACCATATTCAAACTTCGGGTCGTTCATTGCACGCACAAGAAATTGATTTCAATGATATTCGTACAACTTTACAAGCTTTATATGCAATTTATGACAACTGTAACTCATTGCATACCAATGCGTATGATGAAGCAATTACAACGCCAACAGAAGAATCGGTTCGTAGAGCAATGGCTATTCAGTTGATTATCAACAAAGAATTAGGTTTAGCAAAGAACGAAAATCCAATTCAAGGTTCGTTCATTATCGAAGAATTAACAGATTTAGTTGAAGAAGCAGTTTTACAAGAATTTGATCGTATTACAGAGCGTGGAGGCGTTTTAGGAGCGATGGAAACGATGTATCAACGTTCTAAAATTCAGGAAGAATCATTGTATTACGAAACATTGAAACACAACGGAACGTTCCCAATTATTGGTGTAAATACGTTCTTAAGTTCAAAAGGTTCGCCAACAGTGGTTCCTGCGGAGGTAATTCGTGCGACAGAGGAGGAAAAACAATTCCAAATTCAAACTAAAGAAAATTTGAATAAAATTAATGAACAACAAGCTGAAAGTGCATTGGAAGATGCGCAACAAGCAGCTGTTAATAATCAAAATATTTTTGAAGTGTTGATGGAAGCTACCAAAGTTTGTTCGTTAGGACAAATTACTTCTGCCTTGTTCGAAGTAGGTGGACAGTATCGTAGAAATATGTAAGAAATATAGTTATAATATTGTTTTAAGCCTTGTCGAAAGACAAGGCTTATTTATTTTTAATTAATTTGTAAATTTCAAACATGAAAGATTTCCTACTCAAAAAAGATATACAAATTTCTGCAAAACGATATTTTATCGATGCAATGGGCGCAATGGCTTATGGTTTATTTGCAACTTTATTGGTTGGTACAATTTTGAAAACCATTGGTGAAGAATTAAATGTTTCTTTTTTAACTGATATTGTTTGGCCAGTTGCAAATCAAGCGACAGGACCTGCGATTGCATTGGCGATTGCTTATAGTTTACGAGCACCTCAATTGGTGTTATTTTCGTCAGCAGTTGTAGGAATTGCAGCGTATCAATTAGGTGGGCCTTTAGGCGTTTTCATCGCGACAATTGTAGCGGTTGAGGTAGGAAAAATGGTTGCAGGCGAAACCCGAATAGATATTGTCATTACACCGATTATTACTGTTTTGGTTGGAGTAATTTTAGCACAAATCATTGGTCCTTCTGTTCAACAAATGATGAAATGGATTGGTGAAATAATTATGCTATCAACCGATTCAAATCCTTTGATAATGGGAATTGTAATTGCTGTAATTGTTGGTATGGTTTTGACTTTGCCAATTTCATCGGCTGCTCTGTGTCTAATGTTAGAATTAGATGGTTTAGCTGCTGGTGCTGCAACAATAGGTTGTTGTGCTCAAATGATTGGGTTTGCAACAATCAGTTTTAAAGATAATGGTTTGAAAGGTGTTTTAGCGCAAGGATTAGGAACAAGTATGCTGCAAGTACCTAATATTTATAAAAATTGGAAAATTTGGATTCCGCCAACTTTGGCTTCAGCTATTATTGGTCCAATTGCAATTATTTATTTCAATATGGAAAATACAGCTTTAGAATCGGGGATGGGTTCTTGCGGTTTAGTTGGTCAAATAGGAACTTTCAATGCTATGAAATCGAAATACGATACATCATATATATTAACGTCAATCTTGATTTTGCAAATCATTGCTCCAGCAATTATTTCATATTTAATTTACATTTTTATGAAAAAGAAAAACTGGATAAAAGACGGTGATATGAAGTTGGGTTAAACATTAAAATAATAAAGAATCCCTTTCTTTAATAATACAATTAAGAAAGAGATTCTAACTATTAAAGACATAATAAATGAAAAGATTTTTACTGCTTTTTGATAATTGTATTGTTATTTCCCTCAATTATTTGAGGTAATTTACCATTTTTAGATAAAGCTTTACGATAATATAATGTATTTCCTTCGCCAGCTAACTCAGCAGAAGTTAATCCATTAACAGATATTGTATTATTTGTTCCCATGATCTCAACTTTAGTGCAATCTCCTTTCAAATTGATCACATGTCCACTTCCACCAACTTCTACTTTTTGTCCCTTACAATCTAACGTTAGTTTTTTATTATTTCCATCAATTTCTATCTGTGCAAAAGAAAGGTGACTAATAAATAACATCGTAACAGCACATAATAATTTATTCATTTTCATTGTGATTTATTTTTTGGTTACTTTTTAGAAATCAAGAATCGTGCACTTTCAATTAATAAAATCTAACTTTACAAAAATTTAACAGAATGACTTTAGTTGAGCTAAAACAATTGTTTTTAGATAAATTGGAATTACTATATGATAAAGAAGAAGCTTCTCATATTTTCATGATTTATGTAGAAGATAAGTTGAATCTTGATTTATCTAGCCAAGTTGAAATTGAATTAACGACTGAAATTTTATCCGATATAGAACAATTAAAAAAAGGTCAACCGATACAGCATATTACTGGAAAAGCTTTTTTCTATAATGATTTCTTTTTTGTAAATGAGAATACATTAATTCCTCGTCCTGAAACGGAAGAATTGGTCGAATTAATTAGAAATGATTATGCTCAAAATCAAGATATTTCTATGATTGATTTAGGGACAGGAACAGGATGTATTCCTATTTCGTTGGCAAAATTATTTCCAAATGCAAAATTTTCTGCATTAGATATTTCTGAAAATGCTTTGAAAATAGCACAATTAAATGCTGAAACTTTAAAAGTTAATATAAATTTTTATCAGAATAATTTACTGGAGGACATTCAATTAAACCAGAAATTTGATGTGATTATTTCAAATCCTCCTTATATCCGAAATCTTGAAAAAGAAGAAATGCATCAAAATGTTTTAAATTTTGAACCTCATTTGGCGCTTTTTGTTGAAAATGATGATGCTTTAATTTTTTATGAAAGAGTAATAGATTTTGCTAAAAATCATTTGAAAGAGAATGGAAAAATTTATTGCGAAATCAATCAATATTTGGGAGAAGAAACAAAACAATTATTCCAAAAGTTTTATCAAAATGTAATTATTCACAAAGATATTTCTGGAAATGATCGTATGTTAAGTGCTTCTAATCAATAATTATTTATAAAAATCTTGTTTTATTTTCTGAAAAGATTTAATTTTAATTCAATAATCGTTCGCAATTTGGTATTAAAATTGTTAGAATTGATTCTATTATTAAAACAATTAAATAAACAACTATGAAAAAATTATTTGTATTAGTGGCAGTTGCTTCATTATCATTTGCTACTTCTTGTAAACAAGAAACTTCAAAAACAACTGAAACTAATGTAACTGTAGATTCATTAGCGAACGATTCTACGGCTGTTATCAAAGAAACGACAACTACAACAACTACATTATCAGAAACTGATGCAAAAGCGAAAGTAGATGAAGCAAAAAAAGCTTTAGATGAAGCAAAAGCGAAAGGTGATAAAGCTGCAACAGAAGCTGCACAAAAAGCTTATGACGATGCTAATAAAGCGTGGATTGATGCAAAAGCTGCTGTAAATAATGCTGCTCAAGATGTAAAAGATGGAGTGAATAATGCAGTAGATAAAGTAGATGCAAAAGCTAATCAAGCAAAAGAAGATATCAATACAGCTGCAAAAGATGCAAAAGCTGATATTAATGCGGCAGCAAAAGATGTGAAAGCAGAAGCGAAAGAAGCTGGAGAAAAAGCAAAAGAAGGATATAACAATACGTTAGATAAATTAAAAGCGAAATAATTTCAAAATAATTATTGCTAACTTAGCCTTGAGAAATCTCAAGGCTATTTTTTTATGTTAAATTTTAGAGAAGCAACAAAGACAGATGCGTTATCAATTGCAAAATTGATGATGTTAGCAATGGATAAAATCGTTTATGATTTTATCGGAAAAACAGATTATGAAGAAGGAGTTAACTTCTTGAAAAAATTAATTGAACAAGAAGAAAATCAATATAGTTATCAAAATACAGTTGTTGTAGAATATGATAAGCAATTTGCTGGAACAACAACTTTTTATGATGGAGGAAAATTAGAAGAACTTCGAAAACCTGTTTTAGAATTATTGAAAAATGATTATAACCAAATTATTCATCCGCAAGATGAAACACAAGCAGGTGAAATATATATTGATACCATTGCAGTTTCCGAAGATTTTAGAGGAAAAGGAATAGGTTCTAAAATATTGGATTATTTGATTGATGAAATAGGAAATAAGCAAGGCAAAACATTAGGTTTATTGGTTGATTTTACAAACCCGAATGCGAAAAAATTGTACGAAAGAAAAGGTTTTGAAGTGGTTGGAGAAAAAATGTTGATGAACGAAAATCATGAACATATGCAATACAAACCAAAACAATAGATAATAAAAAAGAGCTTTCAGAAAAGCTCTTTTTTTATTTCATTACCCCTAATTGAGTTAAGATTTTTTCTTCGTACGGATCGATTGTAAATTGTTCAAATTTCACAAAATCTTTTCCATCTTTTAAGTAACCTAATTGATAATTCTGACGAATAACTGCTTGATTTTCGAAGCTTTCTAAAATAGGTAATTCAGAAATTGGACTTAAAATTAGTTCGTTTTTGGTAGAAATTAAACCAAAATGCATCAAATAATTCTCTTTTGATAAGAAATATGGAAAATAAGCTAATATATCTGGACGCTCAATTTTTAGTGAAGTAGCTTCTCCAAAAGTTGCAAAATTTTGATCGACAGGTGTTAAATATTCGTATTGATAAGCTATAATCAACTGATTATTTTTATTAATCATTCCCCATTTTCCTTCTTTTTCAACTCCAGCCAAACCAGCTCTAAAATCTGTACAACCATCATATTCGAACGGGATCACAACTTGATTTAATAAATCAATAAAACCCCATTTTCCGTCTTTTTTTACAGCACAAATATTCTCAATAAAATCACTCGTTAAATCATATTCGAACGGAATCAAAGTTTGGTTAGATTTTGTTATAATTCCCCACTTATTCTCTTTTTGCGCGCTGTAGGCATTAACAGTTGTGAGCACAAGTTTTTGATATTCGAATGGAATAATTACATTTCCTTCTTTATCTATTAAACCAAATTGATTATCAATAGATATTGGTGCCAAATTGTTGCGATCGAAAACAGTTAATTCTTCAAATGTCGTTGTTTCCTTGTGAACAAAATCGTCAAATTGGTCGGTATCTTTTGGTGATATTTTAGTCATAATTCTATAATTCGACGCAAAATTAATTAATCAAAAATTAATAGTTTATATATAAATTTTAAAATATCCGATTTTAAACACTTTTTGTAAATTTAATTCTTATTTTTGTGAGAAAGCTTAAAGTATAACCTATGAATATTTTTACTAAACTATTTTTAACCACAACTGTTATGGCGAGTAGTTTTGTTGCTGCTCAACAAGATAGTATAAACATTACTAATTTACCAACTACAATTAATAAAGATTATTCTTTTGAAGGAATATGGAAAATTTCTAACGACGGAAATACATCTAACTATAAAATTTCTGGAGGAAAATTGACAAATTATTCTAACAAAACAAGTCAGACTTTATTTCTTGATTTATATTTTGCTCCATCAAAAACATCTGTAGATTTATATAATTTACCGAATAAAATCAATACAAATGCACAATTAGGGAATTTAGAAGGTAACGGAACTAGTTTCAATAATGTGATTGTAACATTCAAAGGGGCTGATGTACAAGCTTTATCGCAAGGAGAATATACACCAATTTTATTATTGAAAGAAAAAGAATCTGGTTCTATTTTGAACTATAAAGTACTAAGCAATAAAATTTCATTAGAATCTAATAATATATTGATAGATAAAGTTATACAAAATGTTGAATTACCAAAAGTAACAGAAGATAATACTTTGGCTTCAACAAAGGATATAGATGCCACTTTATCTGATATCTATACCCCTGTAGAAAGCTCTTTAGATATTGAAAATGCCAATAAAAAATTAAAATTAGCAGGTATTTGGAAATTAGAAATTGATTTTAATACTTTGATGGTTACCGTAGATGGAATCAACAATTCAATTCAAAATTTAAACTCTAAACCGACAAATAAATTAAAGCTATTGGTTTATTTTTCAAAACAAAATATAGTTAATGAAAAAGAAATTGATGGATTTGAATTATTAAATTTTGATGTCTATCCAGTTTCAGGAAATACCAAAGCTGAAAAATTAAGTTTTACTTCTAATATAACGAAACTAATACCTGCTGGTGAATATTATCCTATTTTAGTTCTTACAGAGAAAAATGATGAAGGAAACTACATTATAAAATCTACATTAGCTTTAGGAGAGAAGTACATTTGGCAGTAAATCAAATTATATTGTAATAAAAACACATCTACAATCTCTCAAGGGGATAGTTTTTAAAATAAATCCCCTATTGATACGGGGTGTAGTATAGGATTGATCTTAAGACTCAGGTTAAGATTAATTTTCTCATTACCTCAGAATGAAAAAAACTATTTTCATTCCGAGGTAGTGAGAACGGATGAGCAATCTATTATGTTAAGAATAACAAATATGATGAGATTCTGAGGAAAGTCCAGAATGACATCGTTCGCTTTTGAAAAGAGTATTTTGATTATTGAAAAAAACATTAATAGCCAATAGTTAGAAATCAATCTGATAGGCTCTGATTGTTTTCGGAATTGGGATGCATATCTTATCTATGAGTGTATCTGATGATTCTTAACGACTTTTATATTGGTGTATTCGGCAAACTCTTGTATATTGTATTTCTTCTCCAAATCCGTTCGATATTTTATCTGCAAAGTTCAGAAAATAATACATGTGTATTCTTTAAAATTTTACGGATTTCCTTTTGATTTTTATGGCAAAAAATTAAATAAAATGCCAAATAGAAACTTGACTTTTAAACAATGTTGATATGTTAATTCGTTATTAAAATAAATTTACATTGTTATCTTTCCAAAAGGGTCAGATTTTAATAAAAGAATTTTAGCATTAGGGTACATTGAGTAATAATTATAATCTATCTTCACAAAATCTGAAATCATAGTAAAACCACCATCATCTGTCGCTAAGACATCAACACCTCCTGTGTATGAATAATCAAAAACAATTGTTTTTTGCCATAGCTTTTTACCATCTGGAGATAAATTAATGTATCTTATATTTGAGAATCCCATAGATCGATTATAAGAATCTTGACCTGTAACCAAAATATCTGAATTTGATAATTCAGTAACCGAAAATTGTACAATTTCATCTGATTGGAAAGTGTGTTCCCATATAAAATTACCACTTTGATCAATTTTTTTTATAAGATCAAATCTTTTGTCATAAGCTCCCGACCAATGTCCTTGAATAATGAAATTGTTATCCTTTGTATTAATTATTTTTATTGGAAAACAATAACCATCACCAAATTTTTTTTCGAATATTTTATTACCATTCGTATCAATTTTAAACAACCAAAATTTAGCATTAGAATATGTGCCATTTTGATCTTCAAGGCGAGTATCTCCAAACATCATTATGTTATTATTTTGATCAAATGCTAAATCTAAAATATTATTATAATAATCTAATTCGTATGACTTATGCCATAATATGTTTTTATTTGGAGAAAATTTAACTGCAACACCCTTTATGTCATCCATAAACTCTGAACTCATATGATTTCCAACAACAACCAAATTATTTTGTTGATCATATTTTAAAGATTCTAATAAAATGTACTGATTGTATCCGTATATTTCTCTAAAATCTTTTTGCCAAATTTTATTTCCATCTTTATCTAATTGAACTATATAGTGTTGGTAAGTAAAAATAGATCCATTATTAGAATTTATTATTTCAACAGGTTTATTTAATGTTTGATAAAAATCTGGATCTGAAAAAGTATAATATTTATTCCAAATTAAATCACCTTCAGCATTAATTTTAAATACGAATACCGAACGAGAGAATATGCCAGAAACCAAATAATGATTATCCTCTGTTAAGGTAATTGATGATAATTCTCCATGAAATTTACTTGGACCATAATCATAATCTTTCATAAATTTAAGATAATATTTGAAAGTTATAAATTTAAAATATTCTCTTGTTTCATTACCATGGCTGTCTTTTGCTATTATATAACCAGAGTAATTTTTTAATTCTTCTAGATTTTGAAATTCAACCTCCAAATTATTTATATCTGAAAAAATTTTAACATTTTCTAGATAAATATCATATTTGACAGGATCATTATCGGGGTCGATTGCAGCATTCCAAATTATTTTAGCACTAGAATGTGTCACATCTTTAATTGTTATCTCAAAGTTTCTTGGAGCTAGATTTTCTTTTGTTACATCATCTTTTATATCTAACTTATCGTCGTCGTTTGAACAAGAAAACAAAAAGCCAATTGAAAAAAAAAGAAATATTTTAATATACTGCATTCTTATAAATTAGGTGAAAAAATACTTTTACAATAATAAATAAAGGATAATACTAAATAATTAACAAAATTTTTGTTTAAATATTACAACCAATATTTTTTTAACGAAGTAAAATACGGTGACTTTCGTAGTAAATCATCTATATTTTCATTTAGTGAAATTTAACTCAAATATACAAATAAAATTATATTGTATACCATGTTGTGTAAAATAAACAACCTCTTTAAAATCACTTTTAAAAAGGTTGTTATTTATACTATTCCGTGTTTTTGTACCTGAAATTGGAGTTGTGAACAGTTATCTTGTTATATGCTGTTTCATTTGTACATCTCAAGCACATATTTTACGTTTTCATTATTTAATTCTTTTAATTTTTCTATAGCACTATTAGAAATGTCTGAGTTAATTGTTTTTAGCGCATGAACACATTTTCTCAAAGTTGCCTCCAATTCATCATCATACCATCGGAAATGTTCTCTATCAATCGCAATATTTAAAATCGGTTCAACAAGTCTATCGTCTCTCAAATTTTCTAAGTAAATTGTGTTGACTAAATCTTCGTGCTGACTATGACAAGTTTCCTTTAGAGCTTTTTCAAGATACTCGAAACAATTGCTGTCAAGCTTATCTAAATTGTTAAAATTTAAACACTTAATAAGTTCTTGTTCGTCTTTGTTTTCTACAGCTTTTCTGAATTTGTCTTTCATTGTTGCGTTTGTTTTTCAAATGGAAATATTGGCGAAGTGCGGATTAAGTTAAGCAAATATACAATTCAGAGCCAAACGAAGCCAAAGCTGTTCCATTATTTGTAAAGCTACAAAAAATACAAATATGGATAGCTTTTGAGGTATTAGATAAAAACAGCAATCTAATCAAAACCAGTATTAATACTACCTTCAGGCTTTTTTATTTCGTTATTTCATCAATAAAATCGTGTAGTCTTTTCGGTTTTATTCTTCCTCTATTTTTATAATTAAGAAAACAAGTTGTTACAATTACCATTTATAAATCGGGAATAATACAAATCATTTGTCCTTCACAACCAATTGCTACAAAAACTTGATGTCCGTTTGTTTTTATTCGTCACCAATAATAGCCGTAACCATTTGCATTTGGTAAAACATCCCAAGAATCTAATTTTACTTGTTCAGAAGTAAATTCCTCAATCCATTTTGAAGAAACAATTTGATTATTTTCATATTTCCCCTTTATTCAAAACCAATTTTCCAAATTTTAGCATATCATTTGGTTTCATAAATAATTCTGAACCCGCTAAATTTCTATTTAAAACATTAAGTGACTGAAACTAATTTTGATCGTCGAAAATCAAATTTTGCATTAAGTTAAAAGTTTAAAGAAAAAAAGAAAAAAAGAAAAAAAGAAAATTAGATACTATTTTCTTTTTCTATTAAACGAAATCCACTCAATGTGACAGCAAGAAAGAAAAACACGTAAAATGTTAAGCGTATCAAGTAGAACTTAATAAATCTATATTTCTATTGTGGTTAGAAAGTATAGTATGAGATTCTGAGACAAGCCTAGAATGACAAAATCCGAGTTGTCATTCCGAAGAAGTGAGAACAGATGAGAAATCTAGTATCTTAATAATGATAAATTCTATCAATACAAAATTGTTCATGTAATGGTCCTTTTTTCAGCCTTTATTAATAATTAGTCTAAATAAATTGTTAATTATTTAGAATAATTCTATATTCGCACTCTAATTTGAGAAGAGAATGTTAGGTAATTTATTGGAGAAGTTTAGATATGTGCTTGTAGTTGTAGTTTTTAGTGCAAATGCAAATGCTCAAAATATCAATCAGCAATTAAAATTACATGTAATAGACAGTGATAGTATAGCATTACAAGATGTAAATGTCATTATCAACAATAGTAAATCTATTCGAACAGATAAAAATGGAGTTGCCGAAATAACTTTACCAATTGGTAATTATAGTTTAAAAATTTCTCATATAGCATATGAAGATAAAAATGTTAGCATAGATCTTACCAAAAACAGAACGTTAACATATGTGCTTGTCTCTAAAGAAATTGCTTTACAAGAAGTTGTTTTTACTGCAAAAGAAGACAAAGGATTGACATCTAAATCTGTAATAGATAGAAAAGCGATGGAACATCTACAACCATCTAGTTTTTCTGATTTGATGGAGCTTTTACCTGGTGGATTAGCCAAACAACCTAATCTTACAACGACTAATGTTGCTTTGATTAGAGAAAGTTCTGAAAGACCAACTGTAGGTGGTTATGAAACATCGTCTTTAGGAGTACAGTTTATGGTTGATGACAATATTATCAATTCCAATTCGGATATGCAACGTTCGTTAAATCAACTTGCATTTTCTTCAGCTCCAAAAAGTAGAAATACGATTTCGACAGGGATTGATATGCGAAGCATTTCGACGAATGACATAGAAAAAGTAGAGATAATACGAGGAATTCCGTCGGCTGCTTATGGTGACTTGACGTCTGGATTAATTAAAATAGAACGAAAAATAGGTGTAACTCCTTTACAAGCACGTGTTAAAGTAGATGGTTTTAGTAAACAATATTATGTAGGTAAAGGATTTAGTCTACGCGATAACTGGAAGTTAAATACATCTGTCGATTTCCTAAACGCGAAAGAAGATCCAAGCGATGATCAAGAGAATTATCAGCGTGTTACAGCATCATTGCGATCTGATTTAAAAACTAAATTATGGAATAATCCGTTGAGATGGAGATCTAATTTAGATTTTTCTAGCACTTTAGATAATGTTAGTATTGATCCAGATAATGCTTATGCACCAACAGATAGGTATAAATCTTATACAAGAAAATTTACAGTTACAAATAATTTTACATACGAACTTCCTAAAAAATCATTTTTTGATTTAGTAACTCTAAATACATCTATTAGACAAGGTTTTGATCGTATAGAACAAAGACAATTCATACAATATTCGGGACCAAGAGCCTTACCATTATCAACTGAAGAAGGAGAAAGTGTAGGGATTTTTGCAGCAACTAGTTTTGTATCTGATTATATGACAGATGGTAAACCTTTGGATTTGAACGCGCAATTACAAACATCTGGTAAAAAGAGTTTTATAGGCTTAATTAACACTTACGAACTTGGATTAGATTGGCGTTATAGCAAAAATAATGGTAGAGGAGATGTGTATGATGTTACACAGCCTCCATCTCCTAGTATGACTACGCGTCCTAGAGCATTTCGTGATATTCCTGCAACACAAAATATTGCTGCTTTTATAGGAGATCGTATCGATTATAAATTAAATAAACACTCATTTACATTATATGGAGGTTTACGTATAAGTAAGCTTTTAGGTGTGGATAAATCTTATACGATAAGCGATAAGGTTTTTGCAGAACCACGTCTTAATTTTCAGTATGGATTACCACAATTTATGATTGCAGGAAAACCACTTCAAATTGATTTAACATTAGGATACGGATTGTTTTATAAGCAACCAACAACTTATTATTTATATCCTAATAAACAGTTTACAGACTATGTTCAGTTAAATTATTATCATGATGATGCACGTTATCGTTACATAAATTATATGACGTATGTGCAATCATTAGAAAATAAAAATATAACTGCAGCAAAAAATATTAAGCAAGAAGTTAGAGCAGATTTTTCTTATAATAAACATAACTTCTCGATTACCTATTACAAAGAAAATATGAACAATGGTTTTCGACCATTCAATAATTTCAGAGTTAATTCATATAAAAAATATGATGCTACGAAAGTAGATCTTAACAATTGGACAGCAAACGGACCAGATTTAACAAATGTGCCATACACTATTGTAAGAGAACATTCAGCTTTTACAACGATAGAGAACGGAAGTGTGACGGATAAAGAAGGTATAGAATTTCAGTATAGTACACCACGTTTCAAAGGTATTAATACACGATTTACCTTAAGTGGTGCTTGGTTTAAAACAAAATATTACAATGATATTCCTATTTATGAAAAACCAAGTGTGTCTATAGGAGGAGTCATAGGGTCTTTCCCATATATAGGAATTTATGAAAATGATAAATCATATACTAATTCAAATCTAAATTATAACTTGATGATGGATACGTATATTCCAAGTTTAGACTTAACATTTTCAGCATCTGTACAAGGTTCTATTTTTGATCATAATATTAAAGAAAAAATTATCGCATTTCCAACGTATTATATTGATTTGGACGGAATGGTAAAACCTTATACAGAAGCTGATAAAACGGATATATACAAACAGCATTTGGAAAGAAATATTGCAACTTCAGAACCTTTATCTGAAAAGAAAAGTTATACAATTAATGTCAATTTTAAGGTCACAAAAAGTATTTACAAAGCTTTACGAGCTTCAATGTTTGTGAATCAAATATACAACTATATAAATCCCTATTATTTTAATAATGTAAAAGTAGAGATGGTAAATAAGAGTACACCTTATTTTGGTGTTGAAATGAATTATAATTTTTAAAATATATTAAATAGAAACATATGAAAAAAAGAGTTTTATTACTAAGTTTTTTAGCTATTTCAGCTTCTTATACATTGGTATCATGTTCTAATGATGATGATTTTGGTACAGAAATCGTACAAAATAGTACGTTGACTTTATCATTTAAAGGAGAAAATATTTCTACATATAAAACTTTAGAAGTTGAAGTAAAAGAATTAAATACAGGTGCAACGTCTACTAAAACAATAGATGGTACCAACGCATATACACTAGAATTACCTAAAGGATCTTATAAAGTTACAGTGAATGGTACAGTTGTTACAACAGCTAATGAAGAGGTAAAAGTGGGTGGTTCATCAGCAATAGATGTTAAGAATACAGCAGAAAATCTAACTATCGAATTGTTTGTAAAACAGTTTAATGAAGATTTTATTATCGAAGAGGCTTTTTATACAGGAGTTAAAACACCAGAAGGAAAAAATTATAATTCGAGCCGTTATTTTAAAATCACAAATAATACGGATAAAGTATTATATGCAGATAAATTAATTTTAGCGCAATCAGAATTCTTAACGCAAGTAGATAATAACGTTACGCCTTATCATCCAAATACAGCGTTTGCAGTAAAAGGAGTAGTGGTATTACCAGGAAATGGAACAGATTATCCTGTACAACCAGGTGATTTTATTGTAATTGCAGATAATGCTGTCAATCATAATGCGATAACGAGCACAGCTTTTGATTTGAGCAAGGCGAATTTTGAGTTTCCATCAGAAAATCCTGCTTTAGGGCAAGTAGATAATCCTAGCGTGCCTAACGTAAGTGTTGTTTATTCGCAAATGAATTACAATATGTTTTTCTTACATAGTAGTGGAGTAGAATCTTATGTAATTGCTCGTTTTCCAGAAGGAGAAAGTTCAACGACTTTCTTAGAAAAATATAAGTATAGTTATGAATATGTTAATTCGGCAGGTAACATTACAAAGAAAAATACATACGAAATCCCTAACTCATGGATCGTAGATGGAATGAATAATAGTGTACCGGATAAGTTTTTACATATCTTGACATCACCTACAATTGATGCAGGTTGGACAGGAATTGGAGAGTTTTGGAATGATGCCAATCGTTTAGGAAAATCTGTTCGTAGAAACATTTTAGGAAAAATGGAAAATGGAAAAAATGTTTATAAAGACACAAATAATTCTACGGTAGATTTTATCAAAAACTCTGAACCAAGTTTAAAAAATGGAATTGTTCATTAATTAAAATAATTTGTTTTGAAAATTTTAAATAGCTTTCGTTTTTTATTGATTATCTTGTTTACGTCAAATTATGTAAGTGCACAAGACAGTCTTTCACTTTTTCAAAATTTGAAGAATCAATATGATTCTGAAAGAGATTTTAAAGTAAATATTTTCTATAATCCAGCTAATATGCTGGATTATAGTTCTTCTTCATTTTCAGAGTTATATGTGGATTATTACAATCAAAAAGATAAAATATATCGACAACAAAACGGATCAGAAAAACAAGGATTTGGTGTGATTACTAATTCTTATCAGAAACTGAATAAAAATAAAGTACTTTGGGGTAGTGCTTCTTATCAAAATCTAAAAACAAAACGTATAAAATATAATGAGAATTTAGATTTTGATCGAGTAGCTCCATATATTTCATCCGATTCTGTTGGAGGAGATTTAGAAATTGAAAAATACCAGTTTTCAGGTGGTTATGCTCAAAAATTTAATCAAGTAACCTTAGGTGCTCAAGCCAGTTATAATGCGCAATTGGGAGCTAGAGCTAGAGATCCTAGAATAAATAATACGACTTCAGAATTGAATTTGAAAATAGGACTTAAATATGCTTTTTACCGTAATTTCGATGTTTCATTATATGCTGAAGGTGAACGATATTTACAAAATAGTAAAGTTAGGTTTGCAAGTAAAATAGGACAGTCATTAGTGTATCAAATGACAGGGTTTGGATTTTACAACAGTCTATTCAGTGGGGGTACAACTTCATTAACAACAGTTCACGAAGAATATGGTTTTAAGTTTGGTGGAGGAATTAATCATAAAGAAGGAAAGGATTTTTATATTTTGGCTCATATTGGTCAATCTAATATGCTAAAAAGTTATAAAGGAACTAGCAATAGGTTTTATGACTTATCTGATTTGAATAAAGATTATTTTGAAGTAGAAGGAGCAAAATTTTTCCAAATTGCTGATCATAGATTAGGTGTAAAACTAAATTATTTGTCCAACCAAACAACAGGAAAAGAATATGGTTATACGAATAATACACAATTATTAGAACAAATCTACAAGCGATTGTCGTATAAAAGAGATGAGACGATAACTAGTTTTTCGTTATTATACTCACTAAACAAAGAGAAATTTAGCTTATCAGCCCTGCCATATTTTCGTATGCAAGAAATAAAAGAGCAGCGAATAAATCCATATAGTGGACAAAAATTTGAGTACTCAATAATTGGGTTAATTGTTGATTATAAACATAAAATAGCAAATAATCAGGCTTTAATTTTTCGACCATTTTTTGATATAAAATCTGTCACTTCTTCTAAAAATGCATTAGCAACGATCGATTTATCTTTTTTGAACAATTGGATTAATCAAGATTATAATTATTTAGCAAGTGATATTCAAACGATAGGAGCTAGTTTACGATATGACATCAAAGTAGAAAAAATACCTGCTTTATTTGTAGAGACTGGATTTAGTAATTCAAGAATTCAATCAAAAAATAATAACTTTTCTACTGTTATGGTAGGAATTACATTCTAATATAAAATGAAAATAAAACTAGTTGTTACTTTCATCATACTTTGTTCTTACTTTTTACTAAGTTTTGCCCCTATTGTAAAAAATGATCTTAGCTATCTACAGGATCCTACAATCCAAGATATTGTAGAAAGTTATAAAAAGAATATCAGCTTTTGGCCTAAACCAACTATTGATAAAGGAGTAGAATGGAAAGAATTTAGTTCTATAAAAAGAGATTCAGCATATTTTGTGACACAAGATCAACCAATTGTTATATTAGGTAAAATGTTGTTTTTTGATCCTAAACTTTCAGGTTCTAATCAAATATCATGTAGCTCTTGTCATGATCCAGAAATGGGTTGGACAGATAGAAGAAAAGTATCTTTAGGAAATAATCATTTAGAAGGTACTCGAAATACTCAATCTTTGTACAATATAGGAGAAAGAACTTCTTTCTTTTGGGATGGACGCGCTAATACATTAGAAGATCAGGTTAGTGGACCATTATCAGCATTCCATGAAATGGATATGGATCTAAGTAAATTATCAGAAAAAATAAATCAATACAAAGGTTATAAAAAACTTTTTAAAGATGCTTTTGATGACGAAACTATAACAAATGAAAGAATAGCAAAAGCACTTGCAAGTTTTCAAAAAACCATAAAAAGTCAACCCAGTCGATTTGATCGTTTTATAGATGGAGATTATAAAGCTTTATCAGATCAGGAGATTTACGGCATGCATTTGTTTCGCACAAAAGCACGCTGTATGAATTGTCATAATGGAAAATACTTAACAGACGAATCTTTTCATAATATTGGATTGACATATTATAAGCGAAAGTTTCAAGACTTGGGACGATATGAAATTACAAAAAATGCAGATGATGTTGGGAAATTTAAAACGCCATCTTTACGTGATTTATTAAATACCAGACCATGGATGCATAACGGATTTTTTGATGATTTAGACGGATTGATTAATGTATACAACAGCGGAATGCACATGATAGATCCTACTCCAGAAAAAAAAGCGGCTGATCCTTTATATCCATATACAGACCAACTACTGCAACCTTTGAACTTGACAAAAGAGGAAAAAACTGCCTTGAAATCTTTTTTAGAAGCCTTAAATGGTTCTAAATTTAAAATGGATCGTCCGAAATTTCCTCTTGAATAAATATTTTTTCTAAGTAGTTTTAAGTAATAAGTTGTAACAAAACTTATGAATGAAAAGCAATGAAACAATGTAATCATTTCAGTTTCTCTTTTTTTAAGTCGAGTGACGTTTGCAAAACGTTGTATTATAAGTCTTAAGAATAACAAATTTGGATGCGGTTCTTCGACAGGCTCAGAATGACAAAACCCGTTGTTAAAAGCGAATTTGAATATTGAAAAAGGATGAAGAAAATGTCATATGATTTGGAGGCGAGTGTCAAAAAGTTGCAAGTCATGATTAAAATGTTTTACTGTTTGCGTAGCAAATGATTTAAAACATTGAATGACTGAAACTAATTTTGACCGTCGAAAATCAAAGACAAGCGTTTTTTGTTTCGTTTTTTGCGCTCAAAAAATGAAAGAAAATTCCTCAATACCTTAAGATAACATGTTGGATGCGATTCTTCGACAGCTCTAGAATGATAAAATTCGTTATTAAAAATGAATTAGAATGTTTATAAGAATAAAAACGTAAAACTTAATACGTATCACGTAAAACTAAAAAATACATAAAACGTTAAGCATAGACCATAAAACGTAAAAAAAACCGCCCCTATAATCCTCTCAAGGGGATAATTCCCCTCTCGAGAGAGGCAAGGGGAGTGTAGAGATGAGTGTTAGATATGAGATATTAGTATTGAGAGGGTTGTAAAATGTATTAAGTCTAAGATTGAGGATAAAGTGAACATTACAGATTTTTGATTTACAATTTTAGATGTATAGAATGGCATTTGCAAAACATTGTATCAAAGACTTAGACGATAAATAACGAAATATAAAACAGCAGCCAATGGCAATAAATAGTTTCGCTTTCCTATAAATGATTTAGTATATTTACAACTACAATAACAAGATATGAACAGACTAGGTTGTCTTCCTCCTCCAAGAGCTTAATATTACTTCAAGATTTTAAAGAAGTACAGCGCTGGCTAATTTAGTCGGTTGTTTCGCTGTGCCTCAAATTCTCAATTAATATTATAAATTCTCATTTCTCGAAAAAAGGAATGGAGAGACAATTCTTTATGAAAAATTCATATTTATTATTACATCTTAGTGTGATATTACTCGGCTTTTCAGGTGTATTCGGAAAGCTTATTTCTTTGAACGAAGGTTTGTTAACATGGTACAGAGTATTTTTCTCTGCAATCATCTTATTTTTTATTGTAAAACTGTTTAAGATTAATACCAAATTTAGCCTAAAAGAAAAATTTAAAATAGCCAAAGTTGGTATATTCATTACGTTCTCTTGGGTTTTATTTTATGGAAGTATCAAATATTCCAACATCTCAATTGGCGTTGTATGTTATTGTATGGCAAGTTTTTTTACAGCTATTCTTGAACCTATTATCAATAAAAAGAAATTCAAATTATCAGAATTACTCTTAAGTTTATTGACTTTATTTGGAATTAGCTTGATTTTTAGTTTTGATGCCTCTTATCGGATAGGAATAGTATTGGGTATTATTTCGCCTTTGTTTGCTTCGCTTTATACCATTTATAATGAAAAGTTGACAATTTGCTACGATACTAAGCTTATCAATTATTACCAAATGATTGGAGGAACAATTGGACTAGGCGTTTTATTGCCTGCCTATTTGTATTTCTTTCCTGTAGAAAATATTTTTCCTGTAAAAAAAGATACATTCTATTTAATTATACTGGCTCTTTTTTGCACAGTAGGAGTGTATGTTTCAATCACTGAAATATTAAAAAAGTTGTCTGCTTTTACGATTAATCTAAGTCTTAATCTAGAACCTATATATGCGATAATAATAGCATTTTGGTTCTTTGACGAAGGAAAACAAGTGAATATTTCGTTTTATGTTGGATTATTTTTTGTGATACTCTCTGTAGTTCTACAAACATTTATTTCACTTAGAAACAAATAATTTTAAAACCTCTTGCAGTTCAATTTAGAATAATAAGATTTTAAAGGAAATAAATTTTGTTTTAATTCAGTCAATTTAAGGATTCAGTATTTACTTTTATAAGCTTACATCATCCATATATCTATGGTAATCTACCATTCATCAAATTGAATTTTTACATCAAAAACTTCCTCGTTGTTTTGTCTCAGAAATATAAAAATTCGTATAATGAAAAAACAAATTGTTCTATTCGGTTTATTATTGTCTTGTATCTCATGTTCAATACATGTAAAAGCTCAGACATCATTACCAATCCATTTGGGTATAAAGGCTGGTGGAAATTTAACCAATATCTCTTCTACAGAAAGTTTTGAAGGAAAATACAGTTTCGGATATCAAGCTGGTGCAATGGCTAGATTAGATTTAGGAAGTGCTTATTTACAAGGAGAAACGTTGTTTAATAAAAGAAAAACTAGTTTTGAAGGAGAGACTGAAAGCTCGAAACTAAGTTGGAATTCTATTGATATTCCTGTCACAATAGGATATAAAATTGTAAATACAAACGAATTTAATTTACGTGCTTTTACAGGTGGACTTTATAGTTATTCTTTCGGAAAAGAAATTACTGGAGCAGATGACATCAAACAAGCTTTTTCTAAATTTGATAAATCATCGATTAGTTTAATCGCAGGATTAGGATTCGATATTCAGCGATTATCGATTGACTTTAGCTATGAAAATAGTTTATCCAATGTGAGTAAAAATTTCAAATCAAAACCTAAAAGTTTTTCGATTGGAATTGGCTACTTTTTGTTTTAATTCGAATAACAATACTTAATTTTAGAAACTGCAATACCTATTGTGGTTTCTTTTATTTTTTTTAATTTACTTTAAATACAATGAATTTTAAATTCTTTAAAAAGCATCTTTTCATTACCATTTTCTGGATTGTATTGGGCATTACACTTTGGCTTAACTTCCAAGCAAATGATTCAAAATACGATGCCTTACTACAAACGATTGCAATATTATTTTATTCGATTATATTAACCTATTATCTTACAGAAAAATTACTTCCAAAAGCATTGCAAAAGAAGGAAATGAAACAGTTTTTGATTCTTTCAATTTTCTTTATTTTGACATTGTCTATTTTTAACTCTTTTGTTTTTACCTATATCAGTGTTAGCTCAAAAGAACCTTTACCAATTCATTTTTCTGATCACATTCCTATATTGTGGAAAGGATTTTATCTTTCTATACCTGCATCTTTATTAATAATTGGTACAGCTTGTGGAATTCGTTTCTATCAAGAACATGGAAAAATTGAGCGTGATCATATATTACTTCAACAAGATCATTTAGAAAATCAACTCAAATTATTACAAGATCAAGTCAATCCTCATGTGATGTTTAATATATTGAATCATATTCATATTTTATTAAAAAAAGATACCGAATTGGCATCATTCTTACTACTCAAATTCTCGGATATTTTACGTTATCAACTTTATGAATGCAACAAAAACGAAGTCATATTAGAGAATGAAATTCAGTATTTAAAAGATTTGATAGATGTAGAAAAATTACGTTGGGGAAATGAAATTGATGTTTTCACTTCATTCGCAATAATGAATAAAAAAGCGATGATTGCTCCTTTGTTATTGGTGCCTTTTATAGAAAATGCTTTTAAATATGTAAGTAGAGTTCTTGATTATAAAGGATTTATCAAAATAAATTGCAGCGAAAATAACAATCAAGTTCATTTGAGTATCGAAAATACATATGCTAAAATTCCTATTCAATCTAAACATGTAGGTGGAATTGGATTACAAAATGTAAAAAAGAGACTAAATTTAATTTATCCTGCTGCTCATCAATTAAATATTACAGAAAATGGACAATTATATAAAGTCGATTTAACGATTAATTTATCTTCAACATGACTACAACACCTCTAATTTCAAGAAAAATGAAATGTTTGATTATTGATGATGAACCTTTGGCTCGTCAGCATATCAAAGATATGGCGGAGCAAATTGATTTTCTAGAAATTATACAAACATGTTCAACAGCTCTAGAAGCAACTACATATGTTACAGAAAGCACAATTGATCTAATTTTCTTGGATATTAATATGCCTTATCTTTCTGGTCTCGAATTTTTGGAACAAATCGAAAATCCACCACTTTGTATTTTCACTACCGCTTATTCCGAATATGCGCTTGAAGGATTTCGATTGCAAGTCGTTGATTATTTACTCAAACCAATTGCATTCAACCGATTTTATCAAGCGATTAATAAAGCTTATCAAACATTTGTACTTAACGAAAAAATAAAACATGGGACTAT
>NZ_JAOCFS010000011.1:0-89253 GCF_029842105.1 Empedobacter sp. GD03797 | reverse complement strand
AAATTCCATCTGCAACGTCAGATAATCCTGTTAATGTTAATTTAATTTCTTTACAATATTTAAACTAATTAAAAACTACAATCAATGGACAACATGAAAGGAAGAATACTTTTAAAACAGCAAATTTCAAATCTGAAGGAAGTAGGATTTGAAGATATAGAAAGAACAGTCAACGTGATGCAAGCGCACATTGATGGTGGTAATTATGAACAATTTTATGTCAATTATTTCATTTTGTATACACGTTATGGCGTAGATGTTTCGCATTTGTTTAAAAACCAAACATCATACGATTGGTACATCAATAATAGCGAAATGATCCAACAACGTGATGAGAATTTCGAACCTGTATTAGACGCAGAAGGTAATTTCATCTTATTACCTGCATTTGATTATATCATGGGAGTTTTTGATAACTTAAATGCTATTTCTTACGATGTGTTGAAAGCATACATTGTGGAAAACGATAACGATGGAAAATGGGACTTAACAGAGTAAATGGTTGTGGAGCTTGTAGTGGGTTTTGGAAATGGTTTAAACCACCACATCATAAGTTCTTTAAAGTGCAATGCAATATCCATGATACAAGTTATGGAATTGGAGGTCAAGAAATAGACCGTCATATTGCAGATGTGAAATTAAAATACAATATGAAAGATTGGGTAAATGTCTATTTTGAAAATAGAAAACCTGTTAGTCGTTATTGGTATTTATTTCTTTGCAATTGTTATTATTTAGCCGTCCGAATTTTCGGAAAAAAGTCGTTCAACTTCACAGAAAAATAAACATTTAAACAGTATTTAAAAACAATTTAAAGCACGTGTAAAAACTACATGTGCAGGATAAACTCATTTTAAAATTAATATATGATATACTTATCAGCAGGTCATCACAACGCCGATAGTGGCGCAGTTGGCAACGGTTATAGAGAAGCCGATTTAACAAAAGAATTTCGAAATGCCATTGTCAAAGAACTTGACAAATTAGGTGTAAAATACATCTTGGATAAAGACAGCGAAACTAATTCACAATATCAAGGTAGAATTAAACCAGGAAGCGGATCGGTTATTTTAGATATTCACTTCAATTCTGCAACATCTAATGCAAGCGGTGTCGAAGTATTAGTAGCAAATGATGCTAATGGAGATTCAAGACTTTTTGCATCAGAAATTCTTAAAACTACATTATTAGCAACAGGACTTCCAAATCGAGGTGTAAAAAAAGAAAGTGATTCACAACATGATCGTATTGGTATTTTGCATCGAGGTGCTGGTATTGCTGCGTTAGTTGAAGTTGGTTTCATTAGTAATGCCAACGATATTAAAGCGTACAAAAAAGCTTTGCCAGATTTAGCGAAATCGTATGCTAAGATTTTAAAACAATTCGAAGATTTACGAGTATGAGAGCACTAATTATAATGATGGTAGCGACATTGATGTCGTTAGCATCTTGCGCAACAAAACGCAAGACAAAAGAAGTTGAGAAAACTGAAATCAAGACAGAAAACGTCTTACAAAATGATTCGGTTTTTCAATTAAACTCAAAAGTTTCAAAAATAGAATCAAATCAAACTTTCAACGAATTTGAAAGCGTTCTGAAAGCATTAAACGTTCAATATAATGGTGAACAAGACAATGATTTGAAAGTCGTTCTAAATCGAACCGATAAAGGCACAGAGTTAAATGTTAGTGGCAAAGGAAAGGCAAATTATAATGAGCAATCAGAAAAGACATATAACTTAACCAAGTCAGATATTTTGACAATTTATGATAGTCTTAGAAAATATGAGTTAGCTCAAAATAAACTGCAACGAGATCAATTGTTTTTAGATCATTTTAAATCAAATACCGAAAAGGATAAAACAGATATATCAATTTGGATTTACGTGATTATTGGTTGTGTCCTCTGTTTGGTTATTTTTCTTATTTGGATAACAATATTAATTAAAAACTATATAAATAAAGTAATCGCTTTTGGAGTGAAATAAAAGTCCTCCGCAAAAATTAAATATCTCACCTTTCAATTTTTAGCGTATAAAAACCCCTACAGCGGAGGACATAAACCTTCTTTGTAGGGGTTTTTATAATTGAAAAGTGAGAATACAAATTTAATAAAAAAATGGAGAAAATAATAGAAACAAAGAATTTAGGGAAATTAATTATTAAACCAATTGAAAAACAAATAGCTAAAGAATTAATTATTAAAAATCATTATTCTCATAAGTGGAATGATGGCGGTTTTGGAGTTTTTAATATTGGGATTTTTGATTTTGAAAATCCTGAAAAATGCCTTGGTTGTGCTGTATATGGATATATGAAGAATTTAAAAGCTAAATTGTTTTCTCATCCAAACCCTGATGCTTGGATGATTGAATTAAATAGAATGTGGATAGATGATAGTTTAGGTCATAATGCAGAGAGTCTTTTAATTGCTCATTCCATCAAAATGATAAAACAATTAGATAAAAATGTCGTAGCTATTCAATCATTTGCAGATGGACGGTTAGGCTGTGGAACTATATATAAAGCGTCAAACTTTAAGTATTATGGCTATCATTTTACAAGGTTTCTAAAACATAAAATAACAGGTGAAATTTCGCACGAACAGAATTTCACAAATAGCACATCTAAAAAGCGTTTTATACGTGGTAATATTGGCTTTTTATTGGAAGATTGGGAAGTATTCCGTGTAAAAACATACCGATATATCTATCCATTGGATAAAAAAGTAACATTTAGATTTAAACAAGAACCCTATCCAATATATGAGAAAGGTCAAGAACCTATCGAATGGAAAAGGAATTTATCACTTCTAAAATTAAGACTTCAAGCCCTTATTAGCGAATTGTAAACATAACATCCCAATTACTATATAAAGTTAGTGATTAATAGTGATTTGACCAAATAAATAAGTGTAAAAAAGTGATATTTTTTGAGTATTTTTGTAAGGTGATTGAGTATAAGTAAACGGGTTAAAAGCTGCGTGGTTGCAAACATGAAAATCCCTACATCCAAAACTTCAGCTATATTCTAATGAAAAGGCTATTAGACTGCGTTTAATAGCCTTTTACGTTTCTTCTTTATATGATTTATTTGATTATATTTGTAGAGTTGAAATGGAATTGATATATAAGTTATCGTATTGACATCCGCACGTAACCACACGTCTGAGTAGAGAAGCAACTACCTGATAAACTCTTTCAACATGGATAACATTAAAGCCGTTTAAATCTATTTTAAACGGCTTTAATTTTGTAAAAAGTTTTGCGATTTATACATTAAACTTGTTTTGAAAAAATGTATTTTTCGTTTTGCCGATTATAATTGGATGTTTGATGAACCTAACAAAATCATCTATTTATCTGTTTTAGATGATGAAATAATAAAAGATAAATGGTTTAAGTCTAAGTTTAAAATTTTAAAAAAAGTAAATAATATCTATCTTTTGAATATGGGGTAGTGTATCAGAAGTGTAGTTGCACTAGATATTAATTATAAATAAATAAACGATAACATAAAAGGCAAACTGAGGTTTGCCTTTTGTTATTTTTAGTAAATCTTTTATTTTTTTATGGGAGATAGTTGTTCGCTTTTATTGTAAGAAGAGAGTAGGTAAACTTTGATGATAAAGGAAATATCATAACCTTAAAATGTTATGGGTGAAGTAATTAAGAAATGTCTAGTAATTTCATTTTTTGAATAAACACACTATAGAAACACATAAGAAAAATATATTTTTAAAACTAGAGGTTGTAAATAATGCAGAATTAGTAAATAAAGTAATGATTTTGGGTATTGTTGAATTATGATTTATACAATAAAATTTATAAGAAAGTAGATTTTTTTGCGTTGTAAAAGGGTAAAAAAAATTAATAGGTATATAATATGATCAAAAAATTTACTAATTGTTTTTAATTTTATTCAAAACAAAATAATCTAATGATTTTAAGAATATTAGAAATATAGAATCTTTTATAGTTTGTTTTTATATTAGAAAGTATTTTTTTGAAATGTAATACCGTCGCTTTTATAATTATATATGCAACAAAAGAGATATGTAAAAATTTACTTTTTTCAAGAGTTTTTAGATACCGTTTCATTTATTTTTTTCTTTTTCATTTTTTTGAAATTGCAATATCAATATTTTTGGATAGAAGACTATCCTTTAGAAAAGATACCTACTTATTTTGAGTTATTTAAAGCTCATTATAAGGCGTTATTGTTGTTTGTTGTTATCTGGTTTTTAATTGCCAATAATGTTTCTTTGTATAAGGTATATAGAAGAGTGAAGTTTATAGAGATTGTAAAAAAAATAACCTATCAAATTTTATTTTTTTCCATTGTCGTATTTGCGATATCTGGCTTAAAATCATCTGATTTATTTTCACCTCAGTTAGGTATCACGTATATTTTATTACTTTTTTTGATTGGCTTACTTACTCGTCTTTTTGTCTTTATTTATTATAGAAATCTGCATTTAAAAGGTCAAGATTTGACAAATGTTTTGATTATTGATAAGAATGATAATACGAATAAATTTATCAACTTATTAAAAGAACGCAAAGATTTAGGTATATCATTGTTTGATAAAATAGGTAAAGAGGAGATTGATTTTACGCAAGGATTATTAAAAATAAGGGATATAGATTTTCGACAGTTTATCTTGGAAAATAAAATTAATAAGATTTTTATTTCTCAAAAGGGAGAGATAAGCAAGAAATTAATTTATGAAATTGTAAGTTTATCAGAAGTAAATCTTATTAATGTGTCGTATATTCCTGATTCTATTTATAATGGAATTACAGAATTAAAAGTAGTCTATATAGACACTTTACCGATATTTGAAGTAAAGAGATTTCCTTTAGATTTGAAATTTAATCAATTGATTAAGAGTTTGTTTGATGTTGTTTTCGCTTCTTTTGTTTGTTTCTTTTTGTTGAGTTGGTTGTTTCCTATTATTGCTTTATTAATTTATATTGATTCGAAAGGTTCAATTTTATTTATTCAGAAAAGAAATGGATTGAATGGGGTTGAATTTGATTGTTATAAATTTAGAACAATGGTGGATTCTAAGTATAACTCTATAAAAGCTACAGAAAGGAATGATCCGCGTGTAACGCGTATTGGAAAGTTTTTGCGTAAAACAAGTTTAGACGAATTACCCCAATTTATCAATGTGTTGAAAGGAGAAATGTCTATTGTAGGCCCACGTCCTCATATGATTTCTCAGGATCATTATTACCGGGATATTATTAATCGTTATAACATTCGACATTATGTAAAGCCAGGCATTACAGGGTTATCTCAGGTTAAAGGTTATAGAGGTGCTATAGACTCTAATGAAGATATGGAAAAACGTATTAGAACAGATGTATATTATGTACGAAATTGGTCTTATTTACTTGATATACAAATTGTGTATCAAACTGTAATGCTAGTCGTAAAAGGTGATGAAAATGCAATATAAAAATTTTTATCAGAAATTTTCTTTCTTATATAATTGAAAATATAAACAATAAAAAAGGATAAAAATCATTACCCCTCTATTTCTATTTAAAATAGATTCTGTAAGACATAAACTACTTATTAATACTGTAAAAGATAAAAAATTATAGTCCTTATTTTTTATAGATGTATAGAAAGCTCCTCCTAGCATTAATAGAAGTATTGTAAGTCCAATTAATCCTAATTCTGCTTGAGATTGTAGAAATTGATTATGAAAATTTAAATTTCCAAAATATTCTAGATAATTCCTTTCTTGTTGTTTTTCTCTAATTTTATTTTGAGTTGCATTAATTCCCATTCCTCTAAAAATAATTGAAGGGTTTTCTTGTATAAATTCTGTTAATAGTCGAAATTGATAAATTCTTATTGATGTTCCTGTAAAGTAGCTATTGTTAGAAAAATTCTCTTGTACCCATGCGTTTTTAAGTGAAATAACTTCTACACCATCTTCTAAAATAATATTTTCATTAATGTCAACAATTTCTGTTTTAAATCGCTCTAAAATCTTACTTGTAAATGGAAAACATAAAAAAAATGATATACTTGCAAGAATTATTAATTTTTTTAATTGAATTTTCTTTTTAAAAACAAAAAAGCTTAAAATAGATAATAATATTGTTGTTATAATAACATTCTTTGAAGATAATAGAATGATTAAAATAAAAAGTAGTATTGCAGCAAAATAATCATACCATTTTTTTAAATTATTTACAATAATGTATAAAAACGCGAAAGAGAAGATGGCAGATATATAAATAGCATTAACTTCAAGAGTAACTAGTTCATGGTAAAAAAAGACATTTATATCGTGAAATTGTATGTATTTTAGACTAGAGTTTAAAAGTAAATAAATACAGTATATTGCCATAGAATAGCTATAATAAAGCATTAACTTTTGAAATTTTTCTTTTGAAATTTTTCTTATAAAAAGGAAAATTAAAGGAAAAATAAATAAGCCAAGTTCTTTTGGAATTGCTTTTAAGGAAGAATCTCTATCAATAGTCCAAAATAATGAGCTAATACATAATAGAAAGTAAAAAATAGGAAGAAACAATGGAATATTTCTTGTAAACTTTAAATCTCTATAATTAATTAAACATGATGATATAAAGATAATAATCGTAACATTATTAATTCCAATTTTTTTTAATGGTAATGTTATTAGACATAATAAAAAAGAAAACAAGATAAGCTTTCTTTTGGAAATTATATTATTGTTTGATAAGGTCATAATATTTTTCATTGATAATATTCCAGCTAAATTCATTTTCTATTGCAGCTGTGTTTTTCTTAATTTTTTCTAATTCATTTTCTTTATCCAACTTATCATAAAGCTGTTTTACTTCATTACTATTAGAAAAATAAAACGCATTTTCTTTCAGAATACCTTTGTTGAATTCGTTATTATTGGCACAAATTAAACAGTTAGAAGCCATAGCTTCCAATAAAGATGGATTTGTACCTCCAACAGAATGTCCATGAAAATATAAACGTGAATAATAACGAATATTGTTTAATTCCTCGAAATTATAAATACCTCCAGTAAATATAATATTAGGGGAAGTTTTGTATTTTTCTTTTAAGAATTCTCCATAAGGTGTTTCGTGTTTTCCTATGACTAGGAAAGTTTCATTTTTGTTAGAAGATGTCACACCATCAAGTATCATTTCTAAGTTATTTTCGGGTTCAAATCGTGCAATCAGCAAACTATACTTATTTTTTTCGATATTATATTTTTCTAAAATAGAATTATTTGGGTTAATAAATACATCGGCGCCGTAAGCAATATAAGTAGAGTTTTTATTGTATTTGTTTTTCAAATAAGTTTGTATACCTAAAGAATCAGCAATTAGATGATTAGAATGTATTGCGCCTAATTTTTCGGCATATTTCAAGAAATTTTGTACTTTTTTTGAATATTTGCTACGTTTCCATTCTAGTCCATCCATGTTGGTTATAATTTTCGCTCCTTTAGGCATTAACCACCACCATATTGTACTGCTTGTATATCCTAATTGTAAAATAACATCGAAATTACGTTTGCGAGCATCCAAAATACAATTCAAATCGTAAAGAAATTGTCCTGCAGTTCCCATTTTATCTTCTGGATCCTTGCATTGAATTAATTTAACTCCATTAAATTTTTTTTCTTTATACGGATGTAATGAAGAGTTATAAACGTAAACATCTTCTCCCTTATTAGCTAAATAAACAGCAAAAAATTCAGCAAATTGTTCAAATCCACCGTGATAATTTGGTATTCCTCTTGTTCCTAAAATGGCAATTTTCATAATTGATGTATATTCGAATGAAAAATATTCAGAATTCATATAATAAACGGATTTGAATATAGTTTATTGAAAAGAAGTGGTACTTTTATTGAAATTAATTTATGAAAATATTTGTTGACGCTTATTTATTAAACAAAGAATACCAAGGAACAAGAACGTATATCATAGAGCTTTATAAAGAATTAGCAAAAAAAAGAAAAGATATATCGATTATATTTGGAGTTGTAGAAAAGACATTAGAGATTGAAAATGAGTTTATTGGATTTGGTAATATTTCTTTTTATAAATATGAAGAAAAAAATCGTTGGAAAAGAATGTTTGGAGAATTGCCAAAATTATCTCGTTTGTATGATTATATGCATTTTCAATACATTATACCTTTCAGAAAATTAAATAAAAATTGTCAATATATTAATACAATTCATGATATTTTATTTGTTGATTACCCTGATCAATTTCCTTTTTTCTATAGAATCTCTCGGACAATTTTGTTTAAATGGAGTGCAAAAAAAACAGATATTTTATTGACGGTTTCTAACTATTCGAAAAGACAAATCTCGAAACACTTTAATATACCCGAAACAAAAATTTTTGTAACTCCAAACGGAGTAAATGACGAATTTTTAGAAGATTATGATAAAAATAGGATACAAGAAAAGATTTTATCAAAATATGGATTGAAAGACTACATTTTATATATAAGTAGAGTTGAACCCCGTAAAAATCAATTACAATTATTGCAATTGTTTTCTAATAATAAATCAATTAATGAACAATTTACAATGGTTTTTGTAGGGAAAAAGTCGTTAGAATCTAATTCTTTTGATGAGTATTTCATGCAATTACCAAAAGATGTAAAAGACAAAGTGAAATATATAGAACAAGTACCTCAAGAAGATCTAGTTGATTTTTATAGAAGCGCGTCATTTTTTATTTATCCATCACTTTACGAAGGATTTGGAATTCCTCCTATAGAGGCAGCCGCAGCAAAAATTCCTGTCTTATGTAATAATTCTACAGCGCTTAATGACTTTAAGATATTTGGAGAATATTTGATAGATTTTGAATCTGAAAAGCTACCATCTATATTTGAAAAATTTGTTATTTCTAACGAATCGGAATTGAATTCAATCAGAGTTGAAGTTTCGAAAAAATATAGATGGGAGGTATCAGCTGTTATTTTAAATTCTTTATTACAATAGACATAAACTATGAAGGTTTTATTGATAATTTTGTTTTACTATAAAGGGCTAAAATACTTCCTAGGTATACTAATAATAAATCATAAGCATTGTAAATTCCAGTAATCACGAACGTTGTGAAAAATATACATAAAATTAATGAAGCAATTAAATAATGAATTTCTTTTTCACTTTCTTTTTTTCTGAAACCAATTATGAAAATATTAATAAAAAGAATAATGTACATAAAAATACCTAAAAAACCAGTTTTAAAATAAATGTAAATAAAACCATTATGAAGAATAGGAATTCTTCTAATTTTTTCACCCAATTCAGCTTCAATTTTTAAATCTACTAATGAACCAAATCCATTTCCTATAACCGTATTTCTTAAACCAGTCGTTTGATCTATAGCCATTTTAGCTTCATAAGCACGCCAATTATGCCATAAATCACGTAAATTATTTTTATCAATTTTAGATTGAAACATTTCATTCGGAGTATTTTTCATTTTATAAATAAATGAACTTAAACCATCTTGATCTTTATATGAAACATTTACAAAACTTAGTGAATAAAATAATAAACTAGTAAAAATGACAAAAACTGCTAAAAAAGAAAAGGTTCTAAGTTTCGGTCTGTAATACCCTTTTAAACCAATCCATATAATAATCAACATAATAAAATCAGTTCGAGAAAAGTAAAAAGAAATAGAGAGAAATAAAATAAATTGGTATATAAACCTATTCCTAAGATGAACATAAAGGATTGATTCTTTGTTTTTTATTAGAAGTAAGATGAAAGCAAAAACTTCTATATTATTACCTAAGCCTAATTTGCTTCTTAAGCCAGCAATAGTAAATCCAATTTGTGGAATATAAAATAAAACACCTATTAGGTGAAAAATAGCTGTGATTATTGCAAAATAGATAATCGCTTTTGAAAAAAAAGTAGTGTTTGGAATATTTTTTATTAAGATAAATGAGGTCGTTAGAACAATAATAGGCTTTGTAAAATAGACAAAGTCTTTCAAATATGCTTTCGATATAAAATTATCATTTAGCAATCCAGAGATTAGACCAATAACAACAATTGTAGAGAGTCCTAAAACAGTTACAAAAACAGTTTGACTAATTTTTTTGTAAATTAATAAAGAAGTAATTAAAAAAAAGCATCCAATCAAATAAGATAATTCAAGAAATAAAAATTTACTTGTGATTAAATAGACAATAAAGCTAATTTGAGTTAATATATTATAGGTTCTAGTAGACATATTTTAATGGATTTGCTTAATAATTTTTGCAGGAATACCTCCAATAATAACATCATCAGGAAATTCTTTGTTAACAACGGCTCCAGAAGCAATTACACAATTATTACCTACTTTTGCTCCATCTAAAAAAGTTACTTTTGCACCGACCCAAATATTGTTCCCTAAAACGATACCTTTAGATGTTACGCCTTGCTCCCTGATTAATAGATTAGAATTGTCAAAATTATGATTTTCGGAATGAAAACTGATATAAGATCCCATAATAACATCATTACCAATAATAATTCCTCCAGCAGAGCCAAATTCTGAAAATTGTCCACATGATGTGTTATCTCCTATTATTATTCCTTTTCCATATTTGGACATATGGCTTGTACAGCTAATTGATGAAAATTTCCCTATTTTACAGTTGTTTCCTATAATTACATTCTCTCTTGCAAATCCATCAATTTTTACATAATCTTCAAAAGTGATATTTTTTCCAAGCTTTAACCCTTTTTTATTTAAAAACACGCAATTTTTACCTACAAAAATTCTTTTTCTTAAAAGAATCATTCCCCTTAAAATCATGATTAGGCGATTCAGTAAAAATTGAATGATTAATTGATCTGGTATATTTGGATCTATCGTATAATTCTTTCCAAATTTTAATAATAAATTTTGATATATCCTTTTAAACATGTTATTGTTATTTTTTAATAAATTTAATTACTTTACTCAAAACAAGTGCACAAAAAAGAATCCTATTTTCAAGGAAGTTTTTATGATGTTTCTTTATATATATCTTAAGTCCTTCTATAATAAATTTATTTTTGTCTCTGTTAAAACCAACAAAATGTACGTAATTCTTGTCCGCTATAAATATTCGTTTTAAATTTATTGAAGCTATTTTTTTGCAAATGTCAATATCTTCTACATACATAAAATAATCTTCATCAAATCCATTAATTTGTTGATATACTTTTTTTTTCATCATTAAAAAAGAACCAGTTAACCAATCTACATTATAATATTTTTGAGAAAAATTTCCAGTAATAAATTCTGGAGTTGATTTAAAAAGTTTTTTAAATCTTATTAAATTCAAAACGTTTGGAAAATTACCTGCAGCCAGTAAATACTCTTTTTTTGCATTCAGCATATTTATTCCAATTACACCAACATCATGATTATCTTCTAAATATGTGATACAATCATCAATATTATCTAAAAGTATGGTATCATTATTAAGTAACAAAATGTATTTACCTTGTGCATTTTTGACACCTAGATTGTTTCCTTTCCCAAAACCTAAATTTTGTTCAGATTCTATTAAAACAATATCCTTATACTTATTCTTTATAAATGCAGCAGATTGATCTGTAGAGTTATTGTCAACAATTATAATTTCAATATTTTTGGTAGAAAATTGGTTATAAATTGATTGTATGCAGTTATCCAAATAATCTTTTCCGTTATAGTTTACAATTATCACAGATAATAATATCGACATAATTATTTTATATATTGTTAATAAATAAGATAGGTAAATGCTTTGTTTTTAATTTTTTTTGATGGAGGTAAAGCGTAAATAATCGTTCAGAAATAAACCCAAAAACTCTTGCTTGATAAGTATAGTCACTTATATGAATTCTTTTTTCTAATTCATCCATTATTTTAAACAACCAATCGCAATAATCAATAAAAATTTGTTTTCTTGCAATTAACATATTGTAATGGATGATAAAGTAATGTCTACGGAAATACATATCATAATCAAAATCATTTCCGAAAAGGTCATTTAAAACATCAATCATAATGTTATAATCTTCTATAAGATGAGTAAATTTGTAATCTAAAGCAAGAGATGCTGGAATTATTCTATTTATTTTACATAGTTTTTTTTGAGGCACAATAATGTCATACTTGTGCAATAAGGATAAAATGATCTGCTTAGTATTTGCTTCTTCAAAAATATGTTTTAAACCTTTTTTGGAGTCGTCTTTGTTAATTTCTGTAATGTGTTTTTGAAGTTTTGCTGAATTGAAATCAAAATATCGACGATAATGTGATATTCCAATGATATCAGAATCTTTATCATTTTTCCAGATCCAATAAAAGGCTGTTAGTTCACAGAAATTAGGATTCTTACTTGAAATATTTTCACCAGTATCATCTCCAATATATTCTGGTAAGGTTGTGTTAATTTTTCTTCCTACCTGTATAGGTTTGTACACATCATTTTCTACAATAGGAACTTGCTTATGTGTAACTGTATATATTGTTATTTTATCCATTTTTAATTAATAATTCACTTAAATCCAATGCTTCTTTAATCACTTGATGCATATCCATATAACGATATGTAGCTAATCTTCCAATGAAATGGATATTATTTAACTCTTCAATTTCTGCCTGGTACAATTCTAATTTTTGAAGATCATCACTCAACCGTTTGGGATAATAAGGAATATCGTTTATTCCAGTTTCTTTACTGTACTCTTTAAAGTAGATGGTTTTTTCATGACTTTCCCATGGAGTAAAGTGTTTATGTTCGTGTATTCTTGTAAAAGGAACTTCAGGGTCAGCATAATTGATGACAGCATTTCCCTGATAATCTCCTGTTGTTATATATTTTTCAAACTCTACAGTTCGGTATGATAAACGCCCATGTTTGAAATTAAAATATGCATCTATTGGACCTGTGTATATGATTGTATCGAAATCAGAATAATCATCAGTTGTATTAAAATTTGTATTTGTTTTAATTTCTATGCTTGGATGGGTAAGCATTTTTTCAAAAATGGATGTATAGCCGTCTTTTGGAATTCCTTGATACGGATTTGTGTAGTAGTTATCATCGTAATTAAATCGAACAGGTAATCTTTTTAAGATGGAAGCAGGTAAATCCTTTGGTTCACAACCCCATTGTTTCTTTGTATAACCATAAAAAAAAGCTTTATAAAGGTCTTTCCCAATAAATTTGAGAGCTTGTTCTTCAAAATTAAATGGATTCTCAATTGATCTGTCAGCAATTTTTTCAATAAACAATTTAGCTTCTACAGGACTTAACGTTTTGTTATAATATTGATTTATTGTGTGCAAATTAATAGGTAATGAATATACATTACCATTATAAATAGACTTTACTCTATTAACAAAAGGCTCCATTTCGCAGAAATTTTGAATATAGTCCCAGACATGTTTATTATCCGTATTAAAAATGTGGGGACCATACTTATGCTCCATAATATTTGTTTCAGAATCTCTTTCTGTATAGCAATTTCCTCCAATATGATCTCTAGATTCTAAGATCAGTATTTTGTAATTTGCTTGTTGAGATAATCTTTCAGCAACAACAGCTCCTGAAAAACCAGCACCAACAATTAAAATCTTTTTCATGATATATTAATTCATTTTTTTACAATAGTCATCAATAAACTTTTAAATTGTGTTTTGATAAAAGCCGGATGATAGTAGTTTAGATTAATAGGATTTATACCATTCTTTCTTAAAATTATATACATGAATAATGTTATAAAGAATTCAGAAATAATCCAACTAATACATGTTCCTAATGCATGTAATTTACTGCTTAAGATAAAGTTTGATGTAATTCCTAAAAATGCTCCTATACAAGTAACTATTAATAATTGTTTATCTAATTTTAAATTTAACATTAGTTGTATACCAAACATATTACTAAAACTAATAAATATAGGAATTATTATCATGACTTTAATTAAAAAGATTGCAGAAGTAAATTCTGTTCCATACAGGATGTTTACAATGAAATCTGAAAGAATAAATGTAAAGCAACAACAGATGGCGACCATTGAGGTTGTGATGGGAAGAATCTTTTGAACTTTGTTGATACCTAATTCTTTACTTATATTAAAAGATTGGGTGATATAAGGATACAATGCTTGGGAAAAGGATATATTTAGAATAGTAGTAATTAAGACAATTATCTTTTCAGAAGAACTAAATAAGCCTATTTCAGTTGCTGAAGATGTAATGCCTAAAATGATAATATTAGATGTTGTATAAAAACTTATGACAATGAGAGAAAGAAAAATGAGATGTTCTTTCTGTAAAATATTTAATATTTCCTTTAAACGCACGAAGGAAAATTTTATTGAATAATTTTTGACAATGTAGTAAAACGATGAGGCAGAAGTTATAATAGCTGTAAGAGAATAAATAAGAGAATAAATAATCAAATCGTCTTTTTTCTGAACGAAATATAATATTAATATTGTAAATGTTAATTTATTTATAAGACTAAAAATTGCTACTTTACTTAAATTCTGGAAAGCTTGGTACATCCAGTTATTATTCAAAACAGTAGAAATTGTATATAAAAATGTTATACTCATTAATATTTTTGTAGTGTAATTAAGCTCAACGAAGTATATAATAATGAGGAACAAGCAAGTTGATATTAAAAATAAAAAAATTTTAGTAGAAAGTATTTGATTGAAAATCTTCTCAACTTCTTTTGGTTTATCCAATTTTTGTATGACTAGCCTAGTTGCAGTAAAATTAAAACTATAATCTATTAATAAAATAAAATAATTAACAAAGGCTATTGCATAATTAATTAGACCAAAATTTTCAACTCCTAAAATTCGAGAAATTATAGGTAGAGAAATAAATGGTAAAGCAAGATTTACAAGCTGTACGATTATTAAGTAAGAAGCATTTTTTGCTAATTTTTTATTACTATTTTGCATAAAATAAAACCTCCATATGGAGGTCAATATTATTTGTATAATTTGTTAATTTCTTCACTAAGGGGGGCTCTTGGAATGAACAGAGGGTCGTAGGTATTTGACTTTCCTTTTACTATTTTAGCTGTGGAAGTTTTTCTGTCGTATTCAACTTGATCATTAGGATTAAAGTATTGAATAAACATAGTATCGTTTGTTACAAATGATTTCCCGTTTAATTCCATTCTGAAATTTTTGAACTGAATATTCCCTTGATTTTTATTATTTCCAATGTCAAATCTAAAATCAGTAATTTTATCATTACCAGGAATGTTAAAAATTATATTTTGCGCAGAATCACTTCCATTTACAATTGCATTAACAGATTGTTTAGAGATATAATCTTCTGTAGGATTCAATCTGTAATATATTTGTAGCGTATCTGATTGAGGAACAATAGCATTAATAGTTACTTTTATTCCAGGTACAATGACTGCATCTTCTGTTGAATCATCTGATTCTTTTGATCTTTCTTTCTTATCATTACAAGAGTATGCTGCTAAGAAAAAAGAAGCTAGTATAACTAATCCTTTAGTATTCATTTTATTATATATTAATTTTGTGCGACTGTTGTTCTTTAAAGTTTTTATAAAATAATGAAATGTAAATAAACATAAAGTAAAAAAATAGAAATAAAATAGGTAGTAAAAAAATAAAATTTACTTTTGGTTTTACGATGGTATTCAAATCATAAGACAATAAATTAATCGTATTTTTTGTTTCGACTAATTTTATTCTAATATTATTATTTTCATTAAATAAATCAACCTTTGTTTTTAGTAAATCATTTAATTGTAAGTTTTCATTATTATACAGAAGTTGTCCTCCTTTGTTGTCTTGTGTATTATACTTAGCAATTAATATGTCTATTTGTTGAATTAACAATTCATTTTGCTTAATTTTATTTAAATAATTTTCTTTAGAAATTTTTAATAACTCTTTGTAAAAAAGGTCATTATTTAAATAATTAATGATCTCATTAATCATTTTTTCATTAATTAAATTATTACCATTACTAATAGAAATAATATGTGAATCATAATTTTTTATAAAATTCTTGTCTTCTGTCATTTTCATGATATCTCCATCTTCAGCATACATTTTTAATGTTTCTAGATTACTTTCTTTTGTACCTGTAAATTTATATACATCTACAATTGGAGTGATTTCAACATGATTAATGTTTTTAATAAATTTTTTGGCTTTTGGATCACTAAAATTCGATTGTAAATTTTGAATTTTTGAATATAAATACTCCACACTATTATTGTTTGATAAAACAATAAGTTGTGAAACTCTTTTACTAAAAAGCTGATTTAAAAAAAAGCCTATTCCAATACCTAGGAAAATTAAAATAACTATTTTAAGTTTATTATTTAATAATAAGTTTAAAAAATTAAATATATAAGATTGGATTTTTTTATTAATAGAAGAAATTATATTATTTAAATCTAGTTCTTCATCAAAATTAGTATTTGACATTGTAATAATATTATATAATTAGATACGAAAACGAAGTTTTTAATAGATTATTGTCACTATCACAAAAAAACCTCTTATAAAATTTATAAGAGGTTTTTCGAATTAATTCGAAAATATATTTTATACAATATAAGATAAATTATCTTTCGTATCTTTTTTCATTTTCGGTTCCAAAGCTAGCGATTTTATATAACCACCATCCAAGTAATGCGCATCCGATGAATGTAAATAACCATCCAAAGATAACACCAACTGGAGATAATAAGTTTTCAAAAGTCCATTTGAAAATATCACCAATCGCAAAAAATAAATCAGTTATAACTCCCATATTCTAGTTTATTGCTTAATTTGCATCAAAGTTAATAAAATGTTGGTTAATCTACTTGACAAAAGGAATTTTTTTATACAGATTTTTATCATTGTGCTGTTTACATTGCTTGGAGCAACGAATTTTAACAGTATTGATCTGAGTAATTTAGAAAAATTAGGCGTAGTCCTGACGATTTTGACGATTGCTTTTGTGGGGTATATCGACAATACAAATGATTTAATTTCGACTTCTTCCTACCCAACTTTTACTTACATTTTGTGGATAATGCCTTTTATTGCAGGTTTATCAGATTATAGAATTGCTGGAAGTTTGTTGCTTGTGACTTATGTAACAGTGCAATTACTCTATTTTGAGTCCGAAAAAAACGATACGTACAATGCTTTTGATATAGGCGTTTTCATGAGTTTTGCAATACTATTAAGTCCGCCACTTATTTTCTTAGGAATTGTAGTTTTCACTTATTTCTTAACTTTAAGAGTTGTAGAACCAAAAATTCCTATTCTTGGTTTTCTAGGATTTATTCTTCCAATATTAATCGTTGCTCAAGTAAGTTTTCTGCTTGATTATTACTTTATGTTCGATTTTTATAAAGAACAATTGATGTTAACAATAGTGCATTTCGAATGGAAACAATTGTTTTTAGTTCCCATTGTAATTATTCTAATTTATTCAATTATTAATCATTTTAAGAATGTGAATAAATTGACAGCACAAAAGAAACGAATCTTTTTGTTGATGCATTTTATGTTTGGAACAATGTTGATTACGTATATTCTTTACGGAGGAAATAACGATGCTTATCTTGCCTTCTTAGGTTTTAGCATTATGTTGATGTTAACAAGATATTTTAGCGAAAGCAAACCCAAAATAGAATGGCTAAAAGAGGCATTTCTTTGGGTTTTTATGATTTGCTTGCTAATCTATAATTTTTATGATAGAATCCCGAGATTCTTCTCCTTGATTACGGAGGTAAGTTTTTAATTCGAATTCTTTTCCATCAAAAATACCATAAGTAAAGTAGTTAATCCAATCGCCAAGATTGATATGACGCGCTTTGCCTATCGCAATCTCCATTGGTAAATGTCGATGTCCATAAATTAGATAATCGTAGTATTTTCGATGCAATTGTTTACGGCTATACATGATTAACCATTCGTTGTCAACGCCCAAAAAATTAACATCTTCATCACCCGAAATCATTTTATTTTTTCGCGAAGCTGTAATTCCCAACCACATTGCCAAATCGGGATGAAGTAGATAAAAAAGAAATTGACAAACTTTGTTAGTAAAGACCTTTTTCATTCGTTTGTAGCCTTTATCGCCAGGTCCTTTTCCGTCACCATGTACAATAAAAAAATCTTTTCCATTGATGATAAAATCTTGTTTGTCTCGAAAAACAATTGCATTGATTTGTTCTTCCAAATAATCTTTCATCCATAAATCATGATTGCCAACAAAGAAATAAATTGGAATTCCACGATCAGAAATTTCGGCTAATTTTCCTAAAACACGTACAAATCCTTTCGGAACAACGTGTTTATATTCGAACCAAAAATCGAATAAATCGCCAATCAAAAATAAAACACCACAATCGTCTTTTATTTCGTCAAGCCATTTTACAAACAATTTTTCGCGCACCAAACTATCTTTTTCATTCGGAGCACCAAAGTGATGATCCGAAGAAAAATAGGCTTTTTTACCAGCTTCTAACTGAATGTTTATTGGTTGTCCTCCGCTAACCATTCTGCATAAGAATTTTCAGTTTCGTGTAATTTCAAAGCAACCAAATCGATATTCGTTGGTAAAAGTGGTTTAATTTTATCCACAATCCACAAAATCATGTTTTCAGCAGATGGTTGATAATCTGTAAAAACAACATTGTGTCCTTCTGATAATAATTTTTCTCCTAATGTTTTGTGAGGCGAATTTTCGTTCAATAAAATGGCGTGATCAAAAAGATTAACAATTTCTTTGTTCACAATTTTTTTCAAATCCCCAAAATCCATCACCATTCCAAGTTTCACATCGTTTGTGTCCTCAGAAGGCGTTCCTTTCACAGTTACAAATAATTTGTACGAATGTCCATGTATATTTTTACACTTTCCGTCATAACCATGCAAAGCATGTGCAGTTTCGAACGTAAAAGCTTTTGTAAGTCGAATGATTTTCATTAAATTTAGTACTAAACTTTAATTTGCAAAGGTAATGGAAATCAAAACAATCGTAAATTCTTTGGTTGATTTATTTTTTCCGATGCGTTGTTTGGATTGTCAAGACGTTATTCAACCTTCGCAATTTCTGTGTGTTTCGTGCTCAACCAAACTCGTTTTCACGCATTTTAATTTTGATCAAAATAATCGCGCTTATGATAAATTGAGAAATTTTTGCGAGGTTGAAAATGTTTTTTCTTTGTTAGAATTTAAACATCATAACACAACGCAAGCCATTTTACATGAAATGAAATATAGAAATCGCCCAGAAATTGGAATTGATTTAGCACAATTAATTAAGTTTGATTTGAGAGATTATGACGGAATTATTCCGATTCCTTTGCATCCAAAAAGATTGAAAACAAGAGGCTACAATCAAGTAGAAGATTTTGCACGAACGTTGGCAGAAATTAATCAAATCAATTATTTTTCGGATGGATTAATCCGAACGAAATACAATTCATCTCAAGTAAATGAAGACAAAAAACATCGATTGGAAAATATGAAAGATGCGTTTGAAATCAATCCAAATCTTAAGCCTGGACATTATATTTTGATTGATGATGTGTTAACAACTGGCGCAACGATTGCATCAGCAATAAAAAAGTTTAATCTTTCAGAAAATTTTAAGATAAGTGTAATTACCATTGCTTATGCTTAATAACAAGCTTTTTCTTAACTTGCGCCCATGAATAAGACGACACGTTTTTCGCTTTTGATGTTAACCATTTTGATGGTTATTTCTTGTGCAAGACAAGGTTCACCAACGGGAGGGCCTAAAGATGAAACTCCTCCAGTTTTCCTAAAAGCTGATCCAGATACGTTGGCAACAAATGTAGATGTCAATTTGCAAGAGGCAATAATCAACTTTGATGAGTATATTCTTCTAAAAGAGTACAGCAAAAATGTTGTTGTTTCGCCATCGTTTCAAATTCCGCCAATTGTGACGCCGCAAGCTTTAGCGAAGAAATATATTTCGATTAAATTTCAAGAACCATTGTTGCCAAATACGACATATAGTTTCAACTTTGGTGATGCGATTCAAGATTTTAACGAAAATAATAAGTTGTCAAACTTTCAATATGTTTTTTCGACAGGTAGTTTTATTGATTCGTTGAAGGTCACAGGTCGAGTAAATGCGTCTTATGATTTCAAATTGCCAGAGAAAATATTGGTCGGGCTATATAAAGTAGATAGTACTTACAAAGACAGCATTATTCTGCAAAAGAAACCATATTACATTGCGAGAGCCAACGATAAAGGAGAATATCAATTAAATTATTTGGCTTCGGGCAAATATAAATTGATTGCTTTCGAGGATAAGGTAGAAAATGTGATGTACGATTATGGGAAAGAGCGTTTGGCTTTTCATAACGAACCAATTGAGTTGAATGCAAATCAACAAATCAACTTGAATTTATTCAATCAAAAACCAGCTTATCGTAAACCTGAAGCGAGTTTTAAACAAGAAGGTTTAATTGTTTTTAAAACGACAGGAGCAACGGATGATGTTACGATAACACCGGTAGGAAAAGAATTTAAAACGGCTTATATTCAGAAGTTTCCAAAACAAGATTCGATTAATTTTTGGTTCAATCCAAAGGTGGATACAATTGTAGGAAGAAGTGCAAAATTGAATTTCAAGGTTCAACATAAAGATCAAATAGATGAAATAAGTGCATTATATTCAAAATCGAATACAGAACGAAAATTAGAATTTAAAGCATTAAATGATCAAAAATTAGCACCAAATAAACCATTTAAAGTTCAGGCAAATGCACCAATAAAATCATTGGATTTATCTAAAATTTATGTGTTTAAAGATACAATTTCAATTCCATTTAAAGTTTCGATTGATACAGTGAATGCTCAGAATTTGAATTTTGCTTTTGATAAAAATTTAGATGAAAAATTTGAAGTTAATATCTATCCAAATGCTTTGACAGATGTGTTAGGAGAGAAGAATGATACGCTTGCTTATCCTATAAAAATGGGAACGCGTGGCGATTTCGGACATTTAAAATTAACGCTTCAAAATACTCCAAGCAAACCATTTATCCTACAATTTCTAAAAACAGATAAAGATTATACAGTTTTGGAAGAGTTATATAATCCAGCAAATAAAAACTATTTTGAATTCAATTTTATTGAGCCAGGTGAATATTTGTTCCGTTTATTGGTTGACGAAAACGAAAATGGAAAATGGGATACAGGCGATTATTTATCAGGTAAACAGCCCGAACCAATTTATTTGTATCCAGAGCCAATCAAAATTAGAGCGATGTGGGATGCTACTGAAACATGGGTTTTAGGTGAGGCAAATCAACCCGTTTCTTTACCAAATGATGACAAAGATTCGGACAAAAATAGAATACGTCGAGGAGAATTGAAAGAAGGCGAGGAGCGCCAAAATCCACGAACAGCAAATAAGAAATCAGAGGAATAGTTCTCTGATTTTTTTTGATTCTAACTTTCTGGTGCTAAATATATAAAAGGAGAAATAGGAATATTTCTCAAAATAGAATAAACCAAAAGGAAGATTAAGAAATTTCGCGCAAAACTTGCAGGGAGATGTAATTTGCCTGACATTGGTTTGCCTAAAAAAATATTTCCAACAATAGCATAATACAATTGTACACAAATGTAAAGTGCAAAAGGCAAAATAAGATTGTAACGTAAGGATTGTAAAAGATGTCCGTGAACAAGCAAGGAAAAAGCGCGCTGACCACCACAGCCAGGACACCACAAACCTGTTATTTCATGAAACATACATTTGATAGAAAACGGACTTTGGTTGCTGTAATAACTATAAAAATAGACAATTACCAAAATGGGTAAAAGCGTTGCTAGTCCATAAACCAAAATCCGTTTTATCATATGATTAATTTCCGTTAGAGCTTTCTAAAATACTTTTATATTGCTCCATATAAGCATCCATACCTCCTGTAATTAACATCACAACATTAATAATAACACCGATTACGCCTAAACCAATTGCAATGTAAGCTAATAATTTAGAATTTTTAGCTGCTTGTTCAGCACCTGTATAATCACCAATATTGTGTTTTGTATTCACTTGATTTGCAAAAACAATTGCAATAATACCCACAATAGTACCGATGCAACAAGGAGAACAAAGCCCTAAAACAGTACCGATGATGGCCAAGACAAGGTTGTTTTCTGGTTTTGGTTTAATTTCTTCAAAAGAAGATTGTTGAGGTTGATTAAAATCTTGAGTAGATTGGTTAGAATAATCCATAATAATGTTTTTTAGTTTCGAATAAAAATAGAAAAAATAATGTATAAATCAAGTGTTTATAAAATATTTAATATTCTATTGAAATAGCATACGATATAAATCTTCAACTTTTGAGATTCTAACGATTCGAATTCCAAAATCTGTATCTTTTATTTTATTGTATTTTGAAACAAAAATTGCGTCAAAACCTAATTTTTCAGCTTCGGTAATGCGTTGTTCAACACGATTTACAGCTCTAATTTCTCCACTCAAACCAACTTCTCCCGCAAAACAACAATTATCTGGAACAGCAGAATCTTCACTTGATGAAAGAATTGCCGCAATAACAGCCAAATCAATTGCAGGATCATCCACTCGAATTCCACCTGTAATATTCAAGAAAACATCTTTCATATTCAATCGAAAACCTGCACGTTTTTCTAAAACTGCTAACAACATATTCAATCGTTTGGCATCAAAACCAGTCGCAGTACGTTGTGGAGTTCCATAAACTGCCGTTGAAACCAAAGCTTGAATTTCAATCAACATCGGGCGAACACCTTCCAAAGTCGCTGCTATTGCATTTCCGCTTAGTAATTCATCTTTCTTCGTGATTAACACTTCAGATGGATTTGTGACCTCTCTCAAACCAGCGCCTTGCATTTCGTAAATTCCAATTTCGGCAGTTGAGCCAAAACGGTTTTTATTTGCGCGTAAAATTCGGTAAATATGGTTGCGATCGCCTTCAAATTGCAACACAACATCTACCATGTGTTCCAAAATTTTTGGTCCAGCAATTACACCTTCTTTTGTAATATGACCAATTAAAATAATCGGTGTGTTGGTTTCTTTTGCGTATTGAATCAGCTCAAAAGTTGTTTCTCGAATTTGCGAAATACTTCCTGGAGATGATTCTACATAAGTGGTTTGAAGCGTTTGTACAGAATCGACAACAATCAGTTGAGGTTGAATTTCTTTGGCATGCGCAAATATTTTTTGCGTATTAGTTTCGGGTAAAATAAAACATTGATCCGATTCAATTCCGATTCGTTCGGCACGAAGTTTTACTTGCGAAACAGATTCTTCTCCAGATACATATAAGATTTTAATCGTATCTAACTTTAAGGCAACTTGCAACATCAATGTCGATTTTCCAACACCAGGTTCTCCACCAACCAAAATCACTGATCCAGGAACAATTCCACCACCTAAAACCCTGTCTAATTCTTGGTTTTTCGTTGAAATTCTTATTTCTCCTAATGGATTTATTTCGCGAATATTCAGGGCAAAAGTTTTTTCTTTTTTGTCCGATTTATCTTTCCACGATTTTTTTTCGTCGCCTTTGTCTACAATTTCTTCAACAATGGTATTCCATTCGCCACAACTTTTGCATTGTCCCATCCATTGCGCGGTTTGCGTGCCACAGTTTTGGCAGAAATATGTAGTTTTTGTTTTAGCCATAGTTTCAAATTTAGACAAAAATAATGTTTTATCGCGACAAGATATGGAGTTATAAGTGTGAAAAATTTTAATACAACAACTAAAAAACGTTAATAATAATTTACTTTTTTAACAAATTATCAACTTTAGATAAAGTTGAGTTAAATATTGATTTTCAATCATTTTCTCGATTATTTTTAATCATGTTTTAAAATGCCAATGAAAATAACTTTACTTCTTAGCTTTTTTTATATTTTTTGTATTTCTGCCAATGCACAATCGACTTTAATTTCGGGGAAAATTATGGTAGATAATGCGGATGAAATCGTTAATCTTGATGATTTTGTAATCGAAAATTTAACGTCAAATGCACGAACAAAATCAAATGAAAAAGGTCTTTTTTCGATTCGAGTTCAGCCAAACGATGTTTTACTTTTCAAACAAATAGGAATTGAAGAACGTCAGCTTAAGATTTCTGAATCAATGATTAGAAAGGGTTTTATAGACGTTCATCTAAATGTTGAAGTGATAGAATTATCCGAAACGAAAATAAAACCGCTTAAAAAGAATTGGAAAGAAAATATTAGCAAAGAAGAAACGCAAAGCGAAAAAATCAATAAAAGTTTAGGTATTAATGAAGAGTTTAAAAATGATATGGTGAAAGCCTATTTTGCTTCGGAATATCTTCGAAAATTAAGAGTTCCCATTCGTTATGAAAATGTGATGGGTTTGATAGAGCAATATTCGGACAAAGAAGTGCAGACGTATAAACATTTTCTGAAAAAGAAAAACCTTGATAAATATGATAAAATCATTCAGCTCAAAGATTATTTCACCGAATATTATTTTGAGCATGATTTGAAAATTCCAAAAGGAAATATTCTTGATTTTATTCATTATTGCTTTGTTGAGTTTAAGTTAGAACCACTTTTAAAAGCAAATAATTATGATAAAATCACTTTAATTTTCGAAGAACAAGCACCAAATTATCTTTCTACTATCAACCAAAAAACAATCGAATATGAATAAATTTTTATTCTTTTTATTAATCATTTCATCAAGTTATCTTCAAGCACAAAGCACTTTAATCACAGGAAAAATTATTGTGGATGATACAGAAGAAGTTATTGATTTGGAAGGAACTTCGATTGAAAACTTAACGACAAAAGCCAAAACAAAAGCAAATAATGTTGGCTTATTTTCGATAAATGTGAATTTGAATGATGAATTGTTAATCAAACATACGGGAATTGAAGAAAGAAAATTGAAAGTTTCGGAAACTATGATAATGAAAGGTTTTGTGACGATTCACGTAAATATTGAAGTGATAGAATTGAAAGAAGCAAATATCTCGAAATTAGATAAAAATTCGCTCAAAAATTTGGGAAAAGAAAAATCATTTCAAGAAAAATTGAATGATGAAGCGGGTTTTACTTCTCTAGAATTTAAAGCGGAACTGAATCTTAAACATGATGAAGAAAGAGTCAATAGAACGATTAAACAGGTTGGAGGAGTTAATTTACTTGGATTGTTAAACGTGTTCAAAAACCCAAAAAAGCGAGTGAAAAATCCAGGTCCAATAAAAGTTGTGAAAGAAGATCAATTATCGGCGTTGCATAAATTTTTTACGACATATTATTTTGTGAATGATTTGAAAATTCCGGAAGGAAAAATAAACGAGTTTTTGGATTATTGTTATTCAAATTTTGATTTTCCGAAATTGTTGCGAGATAATAATTTTGATGAAATTCTTTTTATAATTGAGGAACAAGCGCCAATTTATTTAGCAAAAATGAAGAAAAATGAGTAGAATAAAATACATTATATTATTGAATTTGTTGAGCGTTTTTACATTTGCGCAGACGACTTTGATCACAGGAAAAGTGGTGATTGATGATGGTGTTGCTGGGCAAGATGCGGTGGACAATATTTTGGTGACAAACGAATCGACGAATGCGAAAGCGTTTACAAATGCGAGCGGAATGTTTTCGATTAAGGCGTCTGTTGGAGATGAATTGATTTTTACGCACGATTTTTATATCGAACGAAAAATCAAAATTACATTGGATATTTTAGCAAAAGGAATGTTGACGATTCATTTGAATATTGAAACGATTGAACTTGCTGAAGCGCGAATTAATACGTTAGACAAAAACTTTAAGAACAATATCAAGCTCAAATATGACCAAGTTGATGAAATGTACAAACAGTTGAATTTGGGAATTGATCCTAACTTGCGTTTTAGAAAAATCGATCCTAATGCTACTTCAAATATTGGAGGTTTTGGATTATTGAATCCTGCGGCTTGGATTACTGCAATTTCAGGTCAACGGAAACGAGAAAAAAAACAGTATGAATATTTCAAAAAAGAAGATAGAATAAAAGATTTGGAGAATTATTTTACATCAAATTATTTCATTGAAACATTGAATATTCCAGGAAATAAAGTGAGCGAATATGTAAAGTATTGTTATATTAATTTTGAATTAGATAAATTGGTCAAAGCAAATAATTACGACAAAATTACTCAGATTCTAGAGGAACAAGCGCCGATTTATTTGTCAAAAATCCAAAAGAATGAATAAAATTTTATACGTTATAATTTTCGGTTTGATAAGCACTTTTTCTTTTGCGCAAACAACTTTGATTACTGGAAAAGTGGTGATTGACGATGGCGTTGTTGGACAAGATGCTGTGGATCATATTTTGATTTTGAATGAAATGACTAACGCCAGAGTTTTGACAAACGAAAATGGAATGTTCTCGATCAAAGCGTCTGTTGGAGATGAATTGGTGATTACACATGATTTTTATATCGAACGAAAAATAAAAATCACATCGGATATTTTAGTAAAAGGAATGTTGACGATTCACTTGAATATTGAAACGATTGAACTTGCTGAGGCGCGAATTAATACGTTAGACAAAAATTTTAAGAATAACATCAAGTTAGAACATGGAAAAGTTGATGAATTGTATGATAATTTGAACTTGGGTTTTGATCCAAATTTGCGTTTCCGAAAGATAAATCCTAACATGACTTCTACAATTAATAATAACGGGTTGTTGGATCCTTCTTTGTGGATAGCATCTATTTCTGGGCAAAAGAAAAAAGATAAAAAACAAAACGAATATTTCAAAAAGGTAGATAAAATCAAAGATTTAGAAAATTATTTTACCTCAAATTATTTCATCGAAACATTGAATATTCCAGAAAATAAAGTCACTGATTATGTGCGATATTGTTATGCAAATTTTGAATTAGAGAAACTCGTAAAAGAAAACAAATATGATAAAATCACAGAAATTTTAGAGGAACAAGCACCTAAATATTTGGAAATGATAAAGAAATAAAATGTATATTTAATAAAAACTTATTCGCTATGGAATTACTTTTTGTACTGTTAGTCAATCTTATTTTCTTTATAATTATGAAAATATTTTATAAAATAAATCCTTGGGAAATCAATAAAATGGTAAAACTTTGGAATCGTAGCTTTGGAGGTATGTAACTATTGTGTAGAATCTCGACGAATTCGTGCGATTTTGTAAATAGCAATCAATCCAAAATTAATCATTGATACAACTTGAGCTATATAAAGGATTAATCCAAAATAATCTCCAATTGCTCGTCCTTCGTGCTGATCTCCGCCTTTTGCTAAATAAACTGCCGAAAATGCAATCGACATAATATACGGATAAGCCAAACCGCCCGAAACAGGTAAAATCATTCCCAGAGATCCCGCAATCAAAAGAAATAAACCTTCTGGTATTCCAAAATTTTTGGTGTCAGGAAAAGCGAAGAAAACAAGGAAAGTCATTAGAAAATAACAAATCCAAAGAGCAAAAGAATAAAAGATAAATAAACCTCTTTTTTCTAATTTTGAGATTGATTTTATTCCTTCCCAAAGTCCAAATAGAAACGTTTTAATCTTTTCAAAAAACTTTAATTGACTAATCTTTTTCCAGAAAATAGCAATTAATCCAATTCCTAAAACAAGAACTCCAATTGCGATGTAATATTTTATGAAAGAAGGTTCGGTTGTTGGTTGGTGTGCCTTTTCTTTGTTTCCTAATTCAACAAATTTGATGAATGTTTCGTAATTGAAAATAAGTGTTAAACCGAAAAATAATCCCAAAAATAAAACGTCAATTACACGTTCTAAAACTACTGTTCCGAAAGATTTCTCAAAGGGTACTTTTTCCATTTTATAGAAACTTGTTGCACGAGCTACTTCGCCACTTCGAGGAATGGTCAAATTCATAAAATATGCAAATGCAATAGCCCAAAAACCAGATGAGGTTTGTGTATTGTAGCCCATCGGCTTTAGAAGAAGATTCCAACGAGCGGCGCGTATCCAATACGTGAGAATACTGATTGCCATAGATGCAAAAATCCAAAAATAATTGGTTTGTTTTAAAACTTTTGCAACTCGTTCGAAATCAATTTGCTTCACTGTTACCACGACAAAAAAAACGGCTAACAATGAAGCAATGATTAAGAAGAGTGATTGTTTGATCTTACTCTTCATATAAATTGTTGAAAATTAATTCCTTAATCTAAACGATTGTTCTCGTTAGGGAAAACAATTGTTGGTTCGTAGGTTTTGGCTTCTTCAAATTCCATCATCGCATACGTGATTAAAATGACAGTATCACCTACTTGTACTTTACGTGCCGCTGGTCCGTTCAAACAAATTTCTCCGCTTCCACGTTTTCCTTTAATAATGTAAGTTTCAAAACGTTCTCCGTTTTCTTGAACCACAATTTGAATTTTTTGACCAACTACCATGTTTGCAGCGTCTATCAAATCTTCATCGATTGTAATACTTCCGATGTAGTTTAATTTTGCGTCTGTTACCTTAACTCTATGTATTTTAGAGTGAAATACTTCTATCATCATAATTTTGCAAAGTTACACTGAACTTATAAATTTCAAAACCCGTTCCAATATTTTTCGATTGGAGTGAAGGATTTTATCTATTTTATTAAAACTGAATATTATCGATTAATCGTACATCGCCTGCATAAGCAACGACAAATCCACGAATATGTTTTGCATCAGAAAAATGTTCGATTGACAATAACGTTTCTTCATCTGTGATTTCAAAATATTCTAATTCGAAAGGAGAATTTTTGAATTCATTTTCGACGAAAGTTTTTACATCAGCAACATCTTTTCCTTCATTTTTTAGCGTTACAGCTTGTGATAAAATTGAATAAATTTGAGGCGCATCAGAAGTTTGTTGCGTTGATAAACGTGCATTTCTTGAGCTAAATGCTAAACCAGAATTTGCTCTGTGAATTGGCATTGGAACAATTTCAACATCTAAATTCTCTTGTTTTACCATTTCTTGAATGATACGAATTTGTTGAAAATCTTTTTCTCCAAAATATGCTCTTGTTGGCTGAACTGCTTTGAATAATTTGCAAACAATTGTAGCCACTCCATCAAAATGTCCAGGGCGAGACGCTCCTTCCATCACTTGGTCTATTGTGCCAAAATCGTAGTGTTTTGCACCTTCATTTGCTTCATATAAATCCTCAACAGTAGGCATATAGACAAAATCACAGCCATTTTTCATTAACAATTCTTTATCATTTTCCTCAGTTCGAGGATATTTTGCTAAATCTTCTGGATTATTAAATTGTGTCGGATTGACAAAAATGCTGACGATTGTGTAGTCGTTTTGAGCTTTAGAAGCTTTGACCAAAGACATGTGACCTTCGTGTAAAGCGCCCATTGTAGGGATAAAGCCAATGGTTTTGTTTTGGTTTTTTAACTCGACGATTGCGGGAGTTAATTTTTCCTTTTCGTTAAATATAACCATAACACTGATTTGTTAAAAAAAAACTAATATCTCGCAAAGCTACTATAAGCAAACAATATATCAACATTTTTTTGTAAATTTGTGCCTTATTATTCATTAGGAAAAGAGAGTAGAAATTATGGAAGGAAAGCGCATATTGTATGTAACAACAGAAATGGTACCTTACTTTCCTGAAAATCCGATGTCTTCACAAGCATTAGATTTGCCAAAAATCATGCAAAGTAGTGGCGCAGATGTAAGAATCTTTATGCCAAGATTTGGAGCAATTAACGAAAGAAGACACCAATTACACGAAGTAATACGACTTTCAGGTATGAACATGATTATTAATGATTTGGATCAACCATTAATCATTAAAGTCGCTTCTGTTCCAGGAGAAAGACTACAAGTGTATTTTATCGATAACGAAGAATATTTCAAACGTAAAGAAGTTTATGGAGAAGATAATGGATTATTTTCTGATAACGATGAGCGTTCTATTTTCTTCGCAAAAGGAGTTTTAGAGACAGTAAAAAAATTAAACTGGAAACCAGATGTTGTTCACGTAATGGGTTGGATGTCTAGTTTAGTACCATTGTATCTAAAAAAATATTATTCTGACGATCCTTTCTTTCAAGATGCAAAAGTTGTTGTTTCTTTATTTGACAACGGATTTGAAGGAGAATTAGATAGCGAATTAGTTAAAAAATTAGCTTTTGATAAAGTAGAAGCTGATGTACAAACATATTTAGAAAAACCTACACATTTGGGTATGATTCAAGCTTCTTTACAATATGCAGATGCAGTTGCGAAAGGAGAAGAGATGATTCCAGAAGATGTGAAAAACTATATCAACCAACAAAATATTCCTCTATTAGACTATTGTTCTAAAGAGCAAGCTAAAGAAGTTTACAACAACTTCTATCTTGAGGAAGTAATGAACTCTAATTAAAATCTGTTTAGATTAATGAAAAAATTTTTGAATGTCCTTTCTGTGTCTGTTGCAATGATGATTGGAATGGGAGCAATTGTTTCGTGTGAGAATGAAACACTAGGATTAGATAACAATGTGATTAGAGGTGAGGCAGAAGGAAATGTAAAATCCTTAGATGTTATTGCTTTTAATGCAAATTTTGATACGCTTCGTACAGATAAATTTGTACTTCAAAATGGAGCTTTTGGTGTGTACAACGAACCAATTTTTGGTTCTACATCCTCTAAGTTTTATACACAAATTAGACCTTCGTCTATTGGTGATCAGGATTTTGGAACAGAACCTAAAGTAGATTCTGTGAATTTGGTAATTCCAGTTTATTACAACACGACTAAAGATCCAATTTCTAAAGATACAATCAATCTTTCTAAACCAGGAGAGAAACCAAAAGATACAGATACAATCCAAATTACAACAAAGTATGCAGTAGATTCTTTGTATGGTAATAAGGATTTGACAATGACGTTGAAAATTAAAGACATTAATACGGTTTTATACAAAGACACAAAATATTTTTCAACATTAAGTGGACTTGAGACGCCAATTTCTGTTAATTCGAGAGTAATTGGAAAAGCTACAATCGGAAAAACAGTAACAGGAAAAGTTGTTAAACAAAAAACTGGAACTTCTAATATTTCTGAGGTTGTTCCTGGTTACAAAGTTTCTTTAGATCCAGATTATTTTGACGAAAAAATTATTAAAAATGCTAAAACAGGATTACTTTCTGATTACGCAACATTTATTCGTGAAAATATCAAAGGTTTAGAGTTTTCTGTAGAAGAATCAAATGGATTTATTGTCAATTTTAATCCAAATAAAATTGACTTGAATATGTATTATTCTAAAAAGAATCCAACTGAAAAAAAAGATACTGATACTGATTATAAAGAACGTGTAAGTGTTACTTATGCTTTTGATATGACAAATCAGTGGAATTCTGGTACTGCAAATAATGCCAATATTATTGCTTCTCAAATTGTGAACAATGCAGTAGGTTCAACTTATTCTACAATCAAACCTGATGAAGTGAATGGTGATGCGAGATTGTATTTAAGCGGAATGAGTGGGAATTATGCAAAATTAAGAATCAATCAAACGCAATTAGATGAATTAAAATCTGAGATGACAAAAAGTAACATTGTGATTCTTGGTGCAAAATTAAAATTCTATATTGATGGTTCTACAGGTTTCCCAAAACCACCTTATTTAGTTGCTTGGAATAATTACAAAAAAGATGATAAAGTTATAAATGAATTGTATGCAGACGTTTTAGAATTCTATAATGCATATCCTACATCAGTTCACTTTAATCCTATTGTAAAAGGAGATACTGATTATTATACAATTGATATCACGAAACATCTAAAAAGCATGTTAGAGAAAGGAAATGAGTTTAAAGATCAAACGATGTTTATTACAATGGGTAATTTTATAACATCTGTTAGTTATGCAACAACTATTAATAGTACAAATCCTTATCAAAATAATAGAGCTTATAATCCATACAGAATTGTTTTACATGGAAATAATTCGGAAGTAGCGGATAAAAAATTGAAATTATTGGTATATTACTCTCAAAAATAGGGCGTATTATATTTAACGAATTTAACTAAAATACTATAAAATATTATGTGTGGAATTGTAGGATATATTGGACATCGCGAAGCGTACCCAATTATTATTAATGGACTAAAAAGACTAGAGTATCGAGGATATGATAGTGCAGGATTAGTTCTTTCTACTGGTACCGATTTTGAATTGGTAAAAACAAAAGGAAAAGTTTCTGATTTAGAAGATAAATCAGAAAATTTAGATAAAACACCTCATTTAGGAATTGGGCATACACGTTGGGCAACACATGGTGTGCCAAATGATGTAAACTCTCATCCTCATATGTCTAATAATGGACGTTTGGTATTGGTTCATAACGGAATTATTGAAAATTATGAATCAATCAAACAATTATTAAAAGATAAAGGTTACGTTTTTCATAGTGATACGGATACAGAAGTTTTAGTAAACTTTATTCAATTATTTCAAGAGGAACAAAACTTAAATTTAACTGACGCAGTTCGTTTAGCTTTGAATGAAGTGATTGGGGCTTATGCGATAGCTGTTTTAGATAAAGAAGAAGCAAATACAATTGTTGTAGGTCGTTTAGGTTCTCCATTAGCAATTGGTATTGGAGAGAACGAATTTTTCGTTGCTTCTGATGCTTCTCCGTTTATCGAGTTTACAAAAGATGCGGTTTATTTGGAAGATGGTGACATGGCCACAATTACTTTAGATAAAGAAGTTGATGTACGTACAATCCATAACAATGAAGCAGTTTCTTTAGATGTTCAAGAGTTACAATTAAATATTGAAGCGATTGAAAAAGGTGGTTATGAGCATTTCATGTTAAAAGAAATCAACGAACAACCTCGTTCTATTCGTGATACAATGCGTGGACGTTTATTAGTTGAGGAAGGTGTAATTAAAATGGCTGGTATTTGGGATCATCAAGAGAAATTCTTGAATGCAAAACGTATCATCATTGTTGCATGTGGAACATCTTACCACGCTGGTTTAGTAGCAGAATATATGATCGAAGATTTCGCTCGTATTCCTGTAGAAGTGGAATATGCTTCTGAATTCCGTTACCGTAATCCAATTATCAACAAGCACGATGTCGTAATTGCAATTTCTCAATCAGGAGAAACAGCAGACACGTTAGCAGCGCTTAAATTAGCTAAAGAAGCTGGAGCATTTATCTTTGGAATTAATAATGTTGTAGGTTCATCAATTGCTCGTATTACAGATGCTGGTGCTTATACGCATGCAGGTCCTGAGATTGGTGTTGCTTCAACAAAAGCGTTTACAGCTCAGTTAACAATTTTAGCATTGATTGCATTAAAATTAGGAAAACACAATGGTGAATTATCAACAGAGAAATTTACATTGTTAACACGCGAATTAGAGCGTATTCCTGAATTAGTTCAACAAATTTTAGATAACTGTGAAGGTGTAATTGATCAAATCGCTGATAAATACAAAGATAACAGAAATGCAATCTATTTAGGACGTGGATACAACTATCCATCGGCTTTAGAAGGAGCATTAAAATTGAAAGAGATTTCATATATCCACGCAGAGGGTTATCCAGCAGCAGAGATGAAGCACGGGCCAATTGCGTTATTGGACGAAAATATGCCAGTTATCGTTATTGCAACGAAAAAAGGTTATTACGAAAAAGTAGTTTCTAATATTCAAGAAATTAAATCACGTAGCGCCAAAGTAATTGCAATTGTGAATGATGGTGATGAGCAAGTAACTGCTATGGCAGATGATTACGTAGTAATCCCAGAAACAGCAGAAGAATTCTCTCCAATCTTAACAGCTATTCCATTACAATTATTATCGTACTGGATTGCCGTTAAATTAGGTAAGAATGTAGATCAGCCTCGTAACTTGGCAAAATCAGTTACTGTAGAGTAAAAATTATTACAGAGTTAATATATTTAAGGGATGATGTTTTAAAATCATCCCTTTTTCATTTTATAAGTTTAAATTAATTATTAATTTCACCAAAAATAACATCATGTTTACAGGAATCGTAGAAGGAGTAGGAAAGCTTATAAAAGCAGAGAAAGAGCAATCTAATTTACATTTATGGATTGAAGCTGATTTTTGTGATGAATTAAAAATTGATCAAAGTGTTGCACATAATGGAGTCTGTTTAACGGTTGTTGATTTCAAAGATGGACTTTATAAAGTTACTGCTATAGAGGAAACCTTACAAAAAACAAATTTTAACACTTTAAAAGAAGGTGATTTGATCAATTTAGAACGATGTTTGCAATTCAATGGTCGTATCGATGGTCACATTGTGCAGGGTCATGTAGATCAAACCGGAAAAATTGTTTCGATAGAAAACCAAAATGGTAGCTTTTTTGTTACAGTAGAATATGATGAAGCATCGTCTGGAAATGTTACAGTAGAAAAAGGTTCGATTTGTCTTAACGGAATTAGTTTAACAGTTGTTGACAGTAAAGTAGGGCAGTTTTCGGTTGCAATTATTCCATATACTTGGGAGTTTACAAACCTTAATCAAGTGAAAGTTGGCGATACAATGAATTTAGAATTTGATATCTTAGGAAAATACGTCAAAAGATTATTCCAAAAATAAAAATGATTAGAAAAAAAAATAACCTATCGCTACCCGTTCGTATTATCATTTATATGGTAACGATTTTGTTATTTACAGCAGGCGCTATCTTGCTGATTACTGCCAATCATTTCAATGCACAAACTAAACAATATCACGAAGATATTCTCAAACGAAAAGTTAGAGCGGTAGAATCTGCGATAGATTATGAAATGGATAATTATCCTGGAATTGCAACCAAAGATAATATTCATGACATTTTAGAAGATGGTTTTCTTCGCATTGCTGATATCAATAAAACCGATATTGTAATTTATGATTTACGTGGTAATAAAATTTTAACCACTCAGCCGGTTTCAACGACTTATAATGTTTTACCTCAGAAAATATTAGACCAACTACAAAAATCAAATGATTTTATTGTAACGAATAAAGATACAGCCGACGACAATAATGTTTATTCGTCTTATAGTCATATCAAAAATTATTACAACGAAAATATTGCTGTTCTCTGTCTACCTTATCAATCTAACCAAGATTTTTTACAACAAGACATGTTTACATTAATTGGTAGTTATGGATTGGCTTTTGGAGTTATTCTTTTGTTTGGAACATTTGCGGTCTATTTTGTTACTAAACGTACGCTTAATAAACTTTGGTCGTTTGCAGATCGGATTCGAGAAACAGAAGTTATTGTAAACAATATGCCTATTCGTTATGATGGTAACGATGAAATAAAGGTTCTGGTAGATTCTTATAATGATATGTTGAACCGATTGCGGGAACAATCAGATTTATTAGCTAAGCAAGAGCGTGAAGAAGCATGGCGAGATTTTGCGAAACAAGTTGCGCATGAAGTCAAGAATCCATTAACACCAATGCGATTAATGCTACAGAATTATATGCGAAAATTTGATGTAAATGATCCAAATCTTGAAGAAAAGACGATGCGAACAACTACTATTTTATTGCAACAAATTGATACCATCTCTGCGATAGCCGAAGCTTTTTCAGATTTTGCTAAAATGCCTTCTCGTAAAGATGAAAAAATTGATGTGGTTGATGTTATAAAAAACACGCTTTATGTTTTTCCAATGGAGTTCATCGAATTTAATTATTCTCCAAACATCATCATGATGCGTTTTGATAAACAATATTTGAATCGAATTATTACAAATATTACAAAAAATGCGTTTCAATCTATTCCACAATCTCGTATTGCGAAAGTTAAAGTAGATGTGTTTTTAGTAGGAGGTTTCTTACATCTAACCATTCAAGATAATGGGGATGGAATTCCTGTCGAATCGCAAGATTCTATTTTTGTTCCAAAGTTTACAACAAAGAATAGTGGAATGGGAATTGGTTTACCAATGGTCAAAAAAATTATTGACGATTATGACGGATCAATTCGTTTCGAAACCGAAATTTCTGTCGGTACAACATTCTACATTTTGATTCCTTACAATGAATAGAAAACCTTTTCGATTCAAACAATTCGAAATTTTTCAAGATAAAACCGCAATGAAAGTAGGCACAGATGGTGTTTTACTTGGCGCTTGGGCTGATTTAAAAAGTGGAAATACTATTTTAGACATTGGTACAGGAACTGGATTAATTTCGTTGATGTTAGCGCAACGTTTTCCTCTTTCTATGATTGAGGCAATAGAAATTGATAACGATGCTTTTTTACAAGCAAAAGAAAATTTCGAGAATGCATCTTTTTCAGATCGATTAACCATTTTTAATTCATCGCTTCAAGATTATTCAACCAATAAAAAATATGATTTGATTGTCAGTAATCCACCTTTTTTTGTGGTGAATGATACTGTTGATTTTGATGCGCGTAAACAAGCACGCCAGCAAGAAACCTTGACTTTCGAAGAATTAATAAAAAAAACTGCCGAATTACTACAAAAAGACGGATTAGCGAGTTTTATAATTCCATACGATCAAATGGGTGATTTTTGTATGATAACGGCTCAAAACGCTTTAAAATTATCTAGAGTTGTTTATATCAAAGGGAATTCGACAACGGTTACAAAACGTGTGTTGTTAGAATTTAGTTTTCATGAAAAAGAAGTAGAAGAACAAGAACTAATCATTGAAGTCGATCGACATCAGTACACAGAAGATTATATTCAGTTGACAAAGGATTTTTACTTGAAAATGTAATTTTCATCAAAGACGAAAAACGATAAGTAAACTACTGATTTTGATGTCAAATAGAAAATTGTATTTCTATGCATCTATGTAAAGAATTATACAACATTTAAAAACATAAAAAAACCGAGCAATTTGCTCGGTTTTATATTTATTTCTGATTTTCAAAATGAGTTAAAAACTCATTCTCAACCTCAATCTTAACCTTAAATCGTTGGCCCACCAGCTAATAAATCAGCCGTTGCAAATTCTTCGAACTTTTTGAAGTTTTCTTTGAATTTAGCTGCCAATACTTTCGCATTTGCTTCGTATGCTGCTGTAGAATCAAAAGAAGTCGCTGGATTTAATTTTTCTGAAGCAACACCTTCGATTGCAACTGGAACTTCAAACCCGAAATAAGGATCTTTTTTGAATTCAGCGTTGTTCAAATCTCCGTTTAAAGCTGCATTGATAACCGCACGTGTATCTTTTAAAGACATACGCTCTTTTTTACCATTCCAACCTGTATTGATTAACCAAACATTTACTCCCGTTTTCTCAACTTTATCGCTCAACATTTCAGCATATTTAGTTGGATGTAACGGCATAAATGGCGCACCAAAACATGTAGAGAATGTAGTTTGAGGCTCTGTAACACCAGCTTCTGTACCAGCAACTTTAGATGTATATCCTGAGATAAACAAGTAAGCTGCTTGATCTGGGTTTAATTTTGCAATTGGAGGGAAAACTCCGTAAGCATCAAACGATAAGAAGAAAATATTTTTAGGATTTTTTCCTACAGATGGAACTGCAATATTTTCGATATAATCAATTGGATAAGAAACACGTGTATTTTCTGTGATAGATGTATCTGTAAAATCAACCTCGTTAGTACCTGGAATTAATTTACAGTTTTCTAATAAAGCTCCGTCTTTGATCGCTGCAAAAATTTCTGGTTCACCTTCTGGAGATAAGTTGATAACTTTTGCGTAACAACCACCTTCAAAATTGAAAACCGTATTGTCTTCTGTCCATCCGTGTTCGTCATCACCAATCAAACGTCTGTTTTTGTCTGCTGATAAAGTTGTTTTTCCTGTTCCAGATAAACCAAAGAACATTGCTGTATCTCCATTTTCACCAGAGTTTGCAGAACAGTGCATTGGTAAAGTATTTCTGAATACTGGCATGATGAAGTTTAAGGCAGAGAAAATACCCTTTTTCATTTCTCCTGTATAACCAGTTCCTCCGTTTAAAACGATTTTACGTTTAAAATTTAAGATAGAGAAATTGTGTTGTCTTGTACCATCTTCATTAGCGTCTGCAACAAAAGTTGGCGCATTGATAATTGTCCATTCAGCATCACCAAAGTTTTTTAATTCTTCTTCCGTTGGACGAATAAACATGTTATAGATAAATAAATTAGCAGCAGGAGTTTCTGTAATTGCTCTAATCTTTGTTTTGTAAGAATCATCAGCACAAGCAAAAGCATCACGTACATAAATTTCGCGGTTGCTTAAATGCTCAACAACTTTATCATACAAAGCGTCAAATTTATCAGAGTCAAAAGGAATATTGATGTTTCCATCCCACCAAACGTTTTCTGCAGTAATATCATCTTTTACAATAAAACGGTCTTTAGGAGAACGTCCTGTAAATTCTCCTGTTAACATATTTACTGCTCCAGAAGATGTAATTTCTCCTTGTCCTAGCTCTACCATTTTCTCCGTAAGCTCTTGAGGAGATAATTGATAGTTAATTTTGGAATTTTTTATTCCGTAAGATGCCAATTCTATGCTCATTTTTGTGATTTTTATAGTATTTTAAAATATTAAAGGTAAAAACTTTGGACAAAGTTACAATAAAAAGAAGCGTGAAAAATTTGACTTATGTCATTCACTTAAACGTTTTCGTGAATATTTATTCACCATATATTTGCAAGTTCTTATGCGTGCATATAAAAAAAAGCTTGTATTTAATATAAGTTTTATATTTTTGCACTAGTTTACAACAATTAAAATTAGAAAATTATGTCTGACATTACATCAAGAGTGAAAGCAATTATCGTAGATAAATTAGGAGTTGACGAAAGCGAAGTTACGCTAGAAGCAAGTTTCACTAACGATTTAGGAGCTGATTCATTAGACACAGTAGAATTAATCATGGAATTCGAAAAAGAATTTGATATCCAAATTCCAGACGATCAAGCAGAAAAAATTTCTACTGTAGGTCAAGCTGTAACATACATCGAAGACTTAAACAAGTAATAGTTCCTATTTTATGGAATTAAAAAGAGTAGTAGTAACAGGTTTAGGCGCGCTAACACCAATCGGAAATACATACCAAGAATATTGGAATGGATTAGTGAATGGTGTAAGTGGCGCTGCGCCTATTACGCTTTTTGACGCAACTCTTTTTAAGACACAATTTGCTTGTGAGATCAAGAACTTCAATATTGAAGATCATTTTGATCGTAAAGAGGCAAGAAAAATTGACCGTTGTGCCCAATTGGGAATTATTGCAGCTAGAGAGGCAATAAAACACAGTGGAATCTTAGAAGATGCAAATGTAAACAAAGAGCGTATCGGCGTTATATGGGGATCTGGTATCGGTGGAATTAAAACTTTTGAAGAAGAAGTTTCTAATTACGCAACAGGAAATGGAACACCACGTTTCAATCCTTTCTTTATCCCTAAGATGATTGCAGATATCACGCCTGGTCATATTTCAATGGAATTTGGTCTTATGGGACCTAATTATACAACTGTTTCGGCATGTGCCTCTTCTACAAACGCAATTATTGATGCTTACATGTTATTAAGACTTGGAAAAGCTGATGCAATTGTTGCAGGAGGGTCAGAAGCTGCGATTACAGCTGCAAGTATTGGAGGTTTCAATGCATTACATGCGTTATCTACACGAAATGATGATCCGCAAACTGCTTCTCGTCCATTCGATAAAGACCGCGATGGTTTTGTAATGGGAGAAGGAGCTGGAAGTATTATTTTAGAAGAATACGAACATGCAATTGCACGTGGCGCTACAATTTATGCAGAATTAGTAGGAACAGGAATGACAGCAGATGCTCACCATATTACAGCACCACATCCAGAAGGATTAGGCGCACTTAATGTGATGAGAGAGGCTTTATTAGACGCAAATATCAATGTAGAAGATGTAGATCATATTAATATGCATGGAACATCTACACCATTAGGTGATATTGCAGAATCTAAAGCAATTCAAAAATTATTTGGAGAACATGCTTATAATATTCAAATCAATTCAACAAAATCTATGACTGGTCACTTATTAGGTGGTGCAGGAATTATTGAAGCGATTTCGGCTATTGGAGCAATCAATAACAGTATCGTTCCACCAACAATTAATCATTTTACGGATGATGAAAATCTTGATCCGAAAATCAATTATACATTTAACAAAGCAAAAGAGAAAAATGTAGATTATGCATTGAGTAATACTTTTGGTTTTGGTGGTCACAATGCTTGTGTGATATTTAAGAAGTATAAGTAATGTCTTTCTTAAAAAAATTATTTTCTTTTAAAAATCATCGTGATGATTCAAATTCATCTGATCCTTTTTTGAAATTTTTGAAGTCGATTTTGGGTTATACTCCTCGCAATGTTGAGGTTTTTAAAGAAGCATTTACCCACAGATCTGCACAGAAAAAAGATGAAAACGGAAACAGTATAAACTTTGAAAGATTAGAGTTTTTAGGAGATGCATTACTTGGTGCTTCTGCAGCAATGCACTTATACTACAAAGCGCCAGATCAACAAGAAGGTTATTTGACAAAAATGCGTTCTAAAATTGTTTCACGTAAACAATTGAATGCCGTTTCCAAACAACTTGGCTTGTTAGATTATTTGGACCCAATGAACAATCACAACAATTTAGGTGAAGACGTAAATGGTGATATGTTGGAAGCTTTGGTTGGTGCAATTTATGTTGATGGAGGTATAGCTGCAGTACAAAAATTTATTCAAGTCAAAATTATTGACCCTTATGCGGATTTAGATCGTTTGGAGCACACGATTACAAGTCACAAATCGTTGATTTTGGAATGGAGTCAAAAAACGAGAAATACGATAAGATTCAATACATTTGAGGAGCAAAACGCAGAAGATTTGCAGGTTTTTGTGTCAGTAATCCGTCTCAATGATAAAGTTATCTCGAAAGGGAGAGGAACTTCTAAAAAGAAAGCGGAAGAAAGTGCAGCAAAACGCGCCTACTATTCGCTACAAAAGAAAATAGAAAAAGTTTAGAAACATGGCAGAATTACTCTTATATGATGATTGGATAGATTTTCATCTCATAGGCGTAAATTCTAGTTTTAACACTTCTACACAATTTATTTTCCATCTCAACTCTACTTTTGATACGCGTTTTCAGCGTATTCAGGATTTGGATATTCGGTTAGATGAGCATACTTATTTTTTCGAAACCTATCAATGGTTAGACGAAGCAAATAAAATAGATTATCATATCATTAAAAATACACCAAATCAATCCGATTTTAAAAAAAATGAAGTAGATTTATCAAATCTTTTCAAAGAGAGCGTTATTCTTGTGCCAAATTACAAGGATTGCAATTATGTTGTAAAAATCTCTGGTTGGGAAGATGAACTACAATATCTTCAACTACCATTTGTAGAAAAAGATTTTATAAAAACGATCAAAAAAATAGATATCGATTTGATTAGCAATGCGGATCAATTGGTTTTCTAACAAAATATTGTGCATAAAAAAAGGGAAAAATTATGATTTACGATAGACAATATCTTAAAAAGACAAAAATTGTCGCGACTTTAGGTCCGGCAACAGAAAGTCCAGAGATTTTATTAGAAATGATGAGAAAAGGAACAGATGTGTTCCGTATCAACTTTTCGCACGCAGATTATGCGGATGTGAAACGTAAGATTGAAACAATTCATCAATTAAATAACGATCATGGCTACAATACAGCAATTTTAGCAGATTTACAAGGTCCTAAGTTGCGTATTGGAAAAATGGAACACGAAGATTTTATCATCAATCCAGGTGATATTTTAACTTTCACAAACGAAGATGTTGTAGGAACGAAAGAAAAAGTTTTTATGACGTACAAAAAGTTTGCGCAAGACGTGCAAGTGGGAGAAAATATTTTGATTGATGACGGAAAATTAATCTTCAAAGTAATCGAGACAAACGGAACAGATACTGTAAAAGCAGAAACGATTCAAGGAGGTCCATTACGTTCTAAAAAAGGAGTTAACTTACCAAATACAAATATTTCTTTACCAGCTTTAACAGAAAAAGATAAAGAAGATGCAAAATTCGCAATCGAAAATCGTGTAGATTGGTTTGCATTATCTTTCGTTCGTTCTGGACAAGATGTAAAAGATTTATCAGAATTTATCAAAGAAAATGGAACATTAAAAATTCCAATTATCTCTAAAATTGAAAAACCAGAAGCATTAGAAAATATCGATGATATTTTAGAATTTTCTGATGGATTAATGGTTGCTCGTGGAGATTTAGGAGTTGAGGTTCCGTTTGAAATAGTTCCAAAAGCGCAAAAACAATTAATTGACAAAGCGAAATTAGCTCGTAAACCAGTTATTGTTGCAACGCAAATGATGGAAACAATGATTTCTAGTTTGACACCAACTCGTGCTGAGGTTTCTGATGTTGCGAATGCAGTTTTTGATGGAGCAGATGCGGTAATGTTATCTGGAGAAACTTCTGTAGGACAATATCCTGTACAAGTTATCGAGAAAATGACGAAGATTCTTCAAACAGTTGAAGATGATGATCACGTGCATGTACCAGAGCACAAACCAAAGATCAAAAACGAACGTTTCGTAACTGATATGGTTTGTTATAATGCAGCTAGAATGGCAGAAGATACAGGAGCGAAAGCAATTGCAACTTTAACGTATTCTGGTTATACAGCTTTCCAAATTTCTTCTCATCGTCCAAATTCATTTATTTTAGTTTTCAACCCAAGTAAACGTATTAACCGTATGTTGAATTTGTTATGGGGAGTGAAAGCAATCAATTACGATCCTCGCGATACTTCTACCGATCAAACGGTAACTGAGGTAAATATCTTAGCGAAGAATGCAGGTTACGTAGAATATGGTGATTATATCATCAATCTTAATGCAATGCCAGCATTTGAGAAAGGAATTACAAATACATTACGTATTTCGATGATTTAATAAAATCAATAATAATACTTAAAGCGTTCAATTTTGAACGCTTTTTTTGTATTTAAAAGAAAAATCATAATAGAATGCTATGATATAGTAGTTTTTAATAACTTTACAAGTTCGAATTAGAAGAATTTATGTGTATTTATAACGTGATATTATCTGGAGGAGTAGGAAGTCGTTTATGGCCACTTTCTCGTAAAAGTCATCCAAAACAATATTTACCTTTGTTTAATGAGCAATCATTATTTGAGTTAACGATTCAACGTAATCGTCCAATTGCTGATAAATTAATTGTGATTGGGAATAAAGATAATGACCATTTAAGTCAAGAAGCTTTAGATAAACTTGATGTTGAATACACAAAAATTGTAGAAGCTGTTCCTCGTAATACAGCTGCGGCGATTGCATTTGCAGCTTTGGCAGTTGAGGATGATGATATTCTAATTGTTACACCATCTGATCATTTGATCGAAGATATGGAAGCTTATCAAGTTGCAATGAAAAAAGCGATTGCGTTAGCTGAAAAAGATTATATCGTAACATTTGGTGTTCATCCGACTCGTCCAGAAACGGGTTATGGCTATATTGAGCACAAAGGAGATAATGTACTTTCTTTTCGCGAAAAACCAAATCATATTACTGCGCAAGATTTTATCGAGCAAGGAAACTTTTTGTGGAATAGTGGAATGTTTTGTTTCAAAGCGAGAGTTTTATTGAAAGAATTAAAGAAATTTGAGAAAGATATTTACGAAGCTTCTAAAATTGCTTGGGCAGAAAATATAAACGGAGAATTGAACGAAGAACTTTCAATGAATATTCCATCAAATAGTATCGATTACGCCGTAATGGAGCGTAGTAAAAAGATAAAAGTAGTTCCAGCAAAATTTGTTTGGAATGATTTAGGTTCTTTCGAATCGTTGTATGATTATTTTGTGATGAACGGACATTATGTCGATCGTAATGGAAATATGGTGATTGGAACAGATGTTTATACTTCTTTTGTTGGTCTGCAAAATACAATTTTTGTCAATACACCAACCGCGAATTTAATTCTACAAAAAGAATATTCGCAAGAAGTAAAGAATGTTTACACGCATTTAGAAAAAAGAAATTCTGAATTAATTTAAATACTTAGCACTCGATTTGAGTGCTTTTTTTATGTCAAAAAAGCTTAAAATTAATTCAATATAAATCCGTAAATTTGTCGTTCCAACAATATTATTATAAAATGACAACGGGAATTACATTCGGTATATTTGACCTTCTTCATGCAGGTCATGTGATGATGCTCGAAGAAGCCAAAAGACAATGCGACTACTTAATTGTAGGACTTAATACTGATCCTGCAAGTGTAGATCCTTCTAAAAATAGTCCTACGCAATCCATAGTAGAGCGTTATATTCAATTAGAAGGTTGTCGATATGTCGACGAAATTATTCCCTACGAAACCGAACAAGATTTGTTTGATATGTTAAGTGCTTTACCAATAAATGTTAGAGTTATTGGGGAAGAATATCGAAATATCGACTTTACAGGAAAACAATATTGTTTAGATAATAATATTCAAATTTACTACAATAAGCGTACACACCGCTTCTCTAGTTCTGGATTAAGAAAAGTAGTTGCGACTTCTGAAAAGGAGAAATAATGAAAACAGTATTAATAACTGGTGTAGCTGGTTTTATAGGTTACCATTTAGCTGAAAAATTAATCGAAAAAAATATCAAAGTTGTTGGAATTGATAATATTAACGATTATTACACTGTTCAGTTAAAATATGATCGATTAAAAGAATTAGGAATCAATCAAGAATTTGCTTCAAATTTTGGTCAGAAAGTTCTTTCTTCTAAACATGAAGAAAAGATGATTTTCTATCGAATGAATTTAGAAGATAAAGAGTCATTGGCTCAACTTTTTAAAGAATATTCGTTTGATGCGGTTGTTAATATGGCAGCTCAGGCTGGTGTTCGTTATAGTATCGAAAATCCTGATGCCTATGGACAAAGTAATTTAGTTGGTTTTCTAAACATTTTAGAATGTTGCCGAAATTATAACGTCAAAAAATTATTGTACGCAAGTAGTTCAAGTATTTACGGAAACTCTTCAGATGTTCCTTTTTCAACAAATCAAAATGTTGATCATCCTATTAGTTTATACGCTGCAACCAAAAAAGCAAACGAGCTTATGGCGCATGCGTATAGTCATTTGTACAATTTCCAAACGATAGGTTTGCGCTTTTTCACGGTTTATGGACCTTGGGGACGACCAGATATGGCCATGTTTTTGTTTACAGATGCTATTTTGAATCATCAACCCTTAAAAGTGTTTAATCACGGCGATTTGTCACGCGATTTTACGTACATTGATGATATTATTCAAGGAATAGACAAAATACTTGAAGATAAAAATACAAACGAAAAATACCAATTATACAATATAGGAAATAGTAAACCTGTTCAATTAATGGATTTTATAAAAGAAATCGAAAAGTCAACAGGAGAAAAAGCTATTTTAGAAATGTATCCGATGCAAGCAGGAGATGTCAATCAAACATGGGCAGATGTCCAAGAGTTGAAAGATAAATTTGGTTATCATCCTCATTATCCTGTTGACAAAGGAGTGTATAACTTTGTACAATGGTACAGAAAATATTATAATAAATGAATCAACAACATAAAATAGCAGTTATCGGTTTAGGTTACGTAGGTTTACCTTTGGCTCGATTATTTGCAACAAAATACCCTGTTGTTGGGTTTGATATCAATCAGAAACGTATTGCTGAATTAAACCAAGGACGCGACTTAACATTAGAGGTTTCTGATGAAGTATTGCAATCAGTTTTAGTTACTGAGAATCCAATTAATCAATTAAACGATTCAACAGCTCAACCAACCCATGGTTTATTCTGTTCAGCTAATTTAGACGATATCAAAGACGCTAATATCTATGTCGTAACCGTTCCAACGCCAGTAGATAAGAATAATCGACCAGACTTGACTCCTTTGAAAAAGTCTTCAGAAACAGTAGGTAAAGTGTTGAAACCAAATGATATTGTTATTTACGAATCTACGGTTTATCCAGGTGTTACAGAAGAAGAATGTATTCCAGTATTGGAACATTCTTCGGGATTGAAATTTAACCAAGATTTTTATGCGGGATATTCACCAGAGCGAATTAATCCAGGCGATAAAAAACACACGGTTGAGAAAATTTTAAAAGTAACATCAGGTTCAACGCCAGCAATTGGAAAAATTGTTGATGATTTATATCAATCCGTAATTGTCGCAGGAACGCATTTAGCACCGACAATCAAGGTTGCAGAAGCATCGAAAGTGATCGAAAATTCGCAACGTGATATCAATATTGCGTTTATTAACGAATTATCGAAGATTTTTTCGCTAATGGATATTGATACCAATGACGTATTAGAAGCAGCTGGAACAAAATGGAATTTTTTACCATTCAAACCAGGTTTGGTTGGAGGACATTGTATTGGTGTTGATCCATTTTATTTGGCTCAAAAAGCTCAAGAAATTGGTTATTATTCAGAATTAATTTTAGCAGCAAGACGACTAAATGACTCGATGGGAGCCTTTGTGGCTTCTCAGGTTGTTAAATTGTTAATAAACAACGATATCAAAGTAAAAGGCGCGAAAATTCTAAATTTAGGAATTACCTTTAAAGAAAATTGCCCCGATATACGAAATTCAAAAGCAATTGATGTGATTCATGCTTTAGAAGAATATGGAATAGAGGTGACAACGTTAGACCCTTGGGCTAACCCAGATGAGGTAAACCATGAATACGGAATAACTTTTTGTAATACATGGGATCAGGTTTTCCAGTTCACCAGTTCACCAGTTCACCAATTCGACGCCATCATTCTAACAGTATCACACGACGAATTTTTAAATCTTCAGTTAACGGATTATTTAAAAGAAAATGGTGTCATTTATGATGTAAAAGGGGCTTTGCCTAAAGAAGAAGTTAATAAACGTCTATAAAATACTATGAAAACTATTTTAATTACAGGTGGAGCTGGATTTATCGGTTCTCACGTTGTAAGAGAATTTGTCTTAAACTATCCTGAAACAAAAATCATCAACCTTGATGCGTTGACGTATGCGGGAAATTTAGAGAATTTGAAAGACATCGAAAGTAAATCAAATTACGAATTCGTAAAAGCTGATATTACCGACGCAAAACATATATTAGAAGTTTTTGAAAAATATCAGCCAGATGGAGTAATCCATTTAGCAGCTGAATCTCACGTGGATCGTTCTATTACAAATCCGTTGGATTTTGTGATGACGAATGTGATTGGAACAGTAAACTTATTGAATGCTGCAAAAACGATTTGGAACAATAATTTCGAAGGAAAACGTTTTCATCATGTTTCGACAGATGAGGTTTTTGGCGCTTTAGGAGATGAAGGTTTTTTTACAGAAGAAACTTCTTATGATCCGCATTCGCCATATTCAGCATCAAAAGCATCTTCGGATCATTTTGTAAGAGCATATCATGATACATATGGTTTACCAATTGTGATGACGAATTGCTCAAACAATTATGGACCAAATCATTTTCCAGAAAAATTGATTCCGTTGTGTATTCATAATATTTTAAACGGGAATCCATTGCCAATTTACGGAGATGGAAAATATACACGCGATTGGTTATTTGTGATCGATCATGCAAAAGCGATTGATTTAGTTTTCCATGAAGGAAAAAATGGAGGTTCTTACAATGTAGGAGGTTTCAACGAATGGAAAAACATCGATTTGGTAAAAGAATTGTGCAAGCAAATGGATGAAAAATTAGGGAAAGAAGCAGGAACTTCAGAACAATTAATCACATTTGTGAAAGATCGTCCAGGACATGATTTACGTTATGCAATTGATGCAACAAAAATCAACGAAGAATTAGGCTGGAAACCAAGTGTGACGTTTGAGCAAGGTTTGAGTCTAACAATTGATTGGTTTTTATCCAACAAAGAGTGGTTAGACAATGTAACGTCTGGCGATTACCAAAATTATTACGAAAATCAGTATAAATAAGGAGAAGGTTATAAGGTTAAGAAAGTTAGTTCTCCCCATTTCTCTATTTTCTCATTTCAACTTAAGCCTTTTTTACCACCACACATATAAAACTTTAAAAAATATGGCTAGTCATAAAGAATTAAAAGTTTGGCAAGAATCTATGGATTTAGTCGTCTGTATTTATGAAACTGTAAAAATTTTCCCTAAAGAAGAACTTTACGGATTGACAAGTCAAATGAAACGGAGTGCGGTCTCTATCCCAAGTAATATTGCAGAAGGAGCAGGTCGACAAAGTCAAGCTGAGTTTATACGTTTTCTTTATATTGCGCTAGGTTCAGTAAGTGAACTTGAAACGCAATTGGAAATAGCTTTTCGATTAGGATTTATTGGTAATTTAATACAATTTCAAAAGAGTATAAATTATATAAAAAGTATGCTTTCTAAATTGATTAAATCATTGAGAATAGATTAACCTTTTTATATCTATCTAACCTTATTAACCTTTTATAACCTTATCAACTTTATTAACATTATAAAACAATATTGACAATTAAATGAAAGCAACAGAAACTAAATTAAAAGGTTGTTTTATTTTAGAACCGACAGTTTTTGAAGATTCGAGAGGATATTTCTTCGAATCATATAACGAGAATAAATTGGAAGAAATTTTGGGATACAAGCCAACTTTTGTACAAGATAATCAGTCTAATTCATCTTACGGAGTTGTTCGTGGTTTACATATGCAAGCGGGAGAACATGCGCAAGCAAAGCTGGTTCGTGTTGTAGAAGGAGCTGTGATTGATGTTGCAGTTGATGTTCGTCCAGATTCTGAAACCTATGGTCAATCAGTAGCGGTTGAGTTATCTGCAGAAAACAAAAAACAATTGTTTATTCCGAGAGGATTTTTACATGGATTTTCGGTGATTTCTGATTCAGCTACGTTTTTCTATAAATGTGACAATGGGTATAATAAAGAGTCAGAAGACGGCGTTAACCCTTTAGACAGCGAACTGAATATAGATTGGCAAATTCCAACAGATAAAATGATAATCTCTGAAAAAGATCAAGAAGCACAGTCGTTTGAAGGATTTAAAGTTAAGGGGTTAACAAGTGAACAAGTGAAGAGGTGAAGGAGTGAAGAAGTGAAGAGGTTAACAAGTGAAAAAGTGAAGAAGTTTACATGATCACACGTTTACAAGTTAACAAGTTCACAATTTGACAAGTGAAGAAGTGAAAGAGTTAACAAGTGAAGGAGTTAACAAGTGAAGAAGTGAAGGAGTGAAAAAGTGAAGAAGTTTACATGATCACATGTTTACAAGTTTACAAGTTTACAAGTTCACCCTTTAACCATCTAACCATATCACCATATAACCATATCACCATATAACCATCTAACCATCTAACCGTTTTAACAACAAAAAAAAACATGAAAGGAATAATATTAGCCGGAGGCTCAGGAACGCGATTACACCCTTTAACATTAGCGGTTAGTAAACAGTTAATGCCAATATATGATAAACCCATGATTTATTACCCTTTGTCAACGTTGATGTTGGCAGGAATTAATGAGATTTTGATTATTTCTACGCCTCACGATTTACCTCATTTTGAGAAATTACTGGGCGACGGATCTCAAATCGGATGTAAATTTTCATATAAAGAACAACCAAGTCCAGATGGTTTAGCTCAAGCGTTTATTCTAGGAGAAGAATTTATTGGAGACGATAAAGTAGCTTTAATATTAGGCGACAATATTTTTTATGCTTCAGGAATGTCAAAATTATTACAAGATTCGGCAGATCCAAATGGTGGCGTAGTTTTTGCTTACCAAGTGAGCGATCCAGAAAGATATGGAGTGGTAGAATTTAATCAAGATAATGAAGTCGTTTCAATTGAAGAGAAACCTACTGAGCCTAAATCAAATTACGCCGTTCCAGGATTGTATTTTTACGACAATGATGTGGTAGAAATTGCAAAAAACATCAAACCTTCTCCTCGAGGAGAATTAGAGATTACAGATATTAATGCGGAATATTTAAAGAGGGGAAAATTAAAAGTTGGAGTGTTCAACCGAGGTACAGCTTGGTTAGATACAGGAACAATCAATTCGTTGATGCAAGCTGGACAATTTGTTCAAGTGATTGAAGAACGTCAAGGAATGAAAATTGGTGCAATCGAAGAAGTTGCTTATCGTATGGGGTATATTAATAAGGAACAATTAATCAAAATTGCAGAACCGCTTAGAAAGAGTGGTTATGGTGAGTACTTGATGAAGGTTTGTAAATAGTTAAAGATTTAAATGGAAAAGCTAAAAAAATTTTTTCTTAATTATAAAACTCAATTTAATAATTTTATTTCTTTAGTAATACTACAAGGAGTGAATTATATACTACCATTAATAACTTTTCCTTATCTTTTTAAAACTTTAGGGGTAAATAATTTTGGTTTATTATCTTTTTCTACCGCAATTTTATTTTATTTTCAGATATTTATTGATTTTGGTTTTAACTTATCAGGAACTAGACAAGTAGCAATTAATAAAGAAGATAATTTATTAATTAATAATATAGTTTCATCTATAATTTATTGTAAATTATTTTTAAGTTTTTTAAGTTTTATTATATTAGTTATATGTATAATATTTATTGATAAATTAAATCAATCACCTCAATTATATTTATATTCTTTTTTGGCTGTTTTCTTACAAAGTTTTCTTTTAAACTGGTTTTATCAGGGTATAGAAAAAATGAAAAATCTAACTATAATAAATGTTTTAACAAAACTTTTATCAACAGTATTGATTTTTGTTTTTGTAAAAAATAGTAATGATATAGAAAAAGTTCCTTTGTTTTATTCCATAGGAAATTTTATTTCTGTTATTGTATCATTTTACATTATGTATCAAAATTTTAGAGTAAGATTGGTTAAAGTTGAATTATCTTCAATGTTTTTTTATTTAAAAGAGTCTTTTCCATTATTTATTTCTAACTTATCCGTTACATTATATACATTTACTACTACAATAATTTTGGGATTTTTTAGTTCAGATACAATAGTAGGTTATTACACTTTAGCGGAAAGAATTGTAGCTGCATTAAAAAGTATTATTAATCCTATATCTCAAACATTATATCCTTTTCTTAGCATAAAAGCGATTAAGAATAAAGAAGAAGTTCTTAAATTTAACTATAGATTTATTAAATTTGGAGCTTCTATAATGTTTTTAATTTGTTTTTTAGTATTTATTTTTTCAGAATATATTTTAATAAATTTATTTGGGAGTAATAGTATTGGGGCATTGATTGCTTTAAGATTAATGATTTTTATACCTATACTTTTGATTTTTGATACTGTGTTAGCAACATTTTCATTGTTAATTTTCGATTTAAATAAAATATATAGCTTAGTTGTTACAATTGTAGGAGGGCTAAATTTGTTAATAGCAATACCATTAATATACTTTTTTAATTCTACTGGTGCAGCAGTATCAATGTTAATATGTGAATTGTTAATAACAATACTATTATTTTTTAGCTGTAAAAAATACAATATTTTACCAAAGATTAATTAAACTTTTTATGTATGAAACCTATAATTCCAATTATAATATTACATCGAAATGATATCACGAATTTAAATTTAATGTTAAAGTCATTAAAATTGAATACGCGCTATAGTCATCAAATATTTCTAATTGATAATTTTTCTACTCCAAAAATAATAGAAGAATTAAAATTACTTGAAAATTCTTATAAAGATTTGAATATTATTTTTTCAAAAAAAAATAATTGGTTACTTGGTTTTAACCTAGCATTTAAACATCCAAAGTGGAGAGAAGAAAATTATCAATATTATATATTTTCAGATTGTGATATAGAAGTTCCATATTTAGAAGGTAAATGTTGGTTAGAAAGAATGGTAGATGAAATGAATATGAATAGATGTATAGGAAAATTAGGAATAGCTTTGAAGTATTCTGATATAGATAAAGGAGAATTGTATGAAAAAGTTACTAAACAAGAATTGTTTTTTGATACGCAACCGAAAATAGGAAATAATAATATTGTTCCTGTAGATACGACTTTAGCTATTTATCGTAAAGATCTTTTTGTTATGAATAAATTTAAATTATCTATTGGACACGCTTCACTTGTTAGACCTTATTATTATACTTGTAGAACAGATAGAAATTTAATAGAAGCAAGACATTTAGGTTGGTATAATAGAGGTGTTACAAATAATACAACTGAACAATTAAAAGATAAGATAATATGTTTTTCAAATTATGCTGCATATATTGAACCTATTGTCTTTGAGAGAATGCCAAAAAAATATCTATTATATTATAGAATAATTAAACCTTTAGCTAAATTATATTGGAGTTCAAAAGTGCTCCGTAGTCTAATAATTTATTATGTGAAAAATTTTCCAAAAAATATTAATCAAATTCAAAACAAAATAAGATAATATGTTAGAATATTTGATTTTGATTTTTTTATCTTATTTCTTTTTATGTAGAGCTAGAAAACACTTTCCTATTTTTCTGGGAATTAGTTTAATATTCTTAGGAATAGGATATTATTTTAGAATTCATGTAGATTACAAGTCTAATGCTGATTATTATGGCTATTATTTGCTTTCCGGAGAAAGCTTTAGTTTTGGTATTGATAAAATATTAAGTGAGCCTTATTTTCCTATAATATATGATTTTTTTAAAAAAATAGCGCCTTCCAATTCATTAGCTTTAGAATATGTTTACTTATTTAATTTTTTTATTTGTAATCTATTTTTTATTTGGTTAGCCTACAATAAATCTATATTATTCTACTTAAAAATAATATTTTTCACATTATATTATTTTTTGTTTACTTATACAGCTATAAGAAATTCTTTAGCATATTTACTAGTAGGGATGGCTTTGTATAAAATGTTAAGAAATTCTAGATTTATTTTAGGATATTTTGCCTTCTTATTTCATGTTAGCTCATTACCAGTGATACTATCTACATTTTTAGGTTTTAAGAAACCTAAAAAAAAGGTTTTGATTTATATATTAACAGGCGCAATATCTTTAGGAGTAATTATTAATCTTCCAATTTTTTCTCATATTTTGATGAAGTTTGATGCTTATTCAGCTGGGGGAGCAAAATATAATGTAGCATTCCATTTTTTTTATTTTACAATTTTTAACTTGGTAGTTTTACTTATCTATTTTAAGAATAGAAAAGTAGTTTATAACTCTTATTTTATTTTTGTTTTTATTTTATACTTAGTACTTTTTATATTAAATCCAGTAATGTCTTTTAGATATTCTATTTATTTAATAACATTTTTGTGTTTTTATCCATATAAAATAAGTAAGTTCACAGGATATATAAATTATTTAAGTATTTTTTTAATGTTTTATTTTATCTATACATTTTATTCAACACACCCCAATTTATAAATGAAAATTAAAATCCTTCTCGCTACATACAATGGCGAAAAATATATAAAACAACAAATTAACTCTATTCTTGCTCAAAAAGATGTTTTAGTAGATACTGTTGTTAGTGATGATGGAAGTAAAGATAATACAGTAAATATTATAAAAGAATTTTATCCTCATATTTCTGTTAATCAAAACTTTCCAGGAACAGGTTCTGCAGCGAAAAATTTTCTAAAAATGGTTATTAATTTAGATTTTAATGAAGATTTTGAATACATTGCTTTTTCAGACCAAGATGATATATGGTTGCCAGAAAAGATGTTATCAGCATTGAAATTATTAAAGAAAAATGATGCAGACTTATATTGTTCAAACCTTACAAAATGGGACACCTCAAACGGAAGTTTTAGTGAACTTAAAAAAGATTTCCCTCAGAAGGAATTTGATTATTTGTTTGAAGGTGGTAGTGCAGGATGTACCTATGTTTTTACTAAAAAAATTGCAAAGGAGTTGCAGTCTTTTTTAGTAAAATTAGATACTTCAAATTGGAAAGGATTCTCTCATGATTGGCTGGTGTACTTTTTTGCGCGTTCGAGAAATTTTAAAGTTTTTATTGATAGTAATTCATTTATTCATTATCGTTTACATCAAGAAAATGTACATGGGCATCTAAATAAACTATCTTGGAATACTATAAAAGAAAAGTCCTCAGAAGTTTTAAAAGGGTATTATCAAAATCATGTGATGAATTACATTCAATATTTAGATAAAGATTCAGCAGAATATAAAATTTATAAAAGCTTCTTAGGTAATTATTTCCAAAGAAATTTTATAATATGGAAATATAATACACAGTTAATGAGAGATAATAGAAAGTTTATGATATTTGCAGTGTTAAATTTATTGAAATTTTAGAATGTACAAACACTTTTTCAAACGAGTTTTCGATTTTTTTATAGCTTTAATAGGACTTATTGTACTTTCACCTATATTTATTGGAGTTACGATAGGCTTATATTTTGCTAATCAAGGAAAACCATTTTTCTTTCAGTCGCGTCCAGGATTGAACGAGAAAATCTTTAAGATTATCAAATTTAAAACTATGAACGATAAGAAAGATACTAATGGAAATCTATTATCTGATGCTGAGCGTTTAACTCCTATTGGAGCTTTTGTACGTAAAACATCATTGGATGAAATTCCGCAGTTAATCAACGTTTTGAAAGGAGATATGGCAATCATTGGTCCACGTCCTTTGTTACCACAATATTTGCCTTTATATAACGAAACGCAAAAACGTCGACACAATGTACGTCCAGGCATTACAGGTTGGGCACAAGTGAATGGTAGAAATGCTATTTCGTGGACAAAAAAGTTTGAATTAGACGTTTGGTATGTGGATAATATATCCTTAATTTTGGACCTTAAAATATTTTTCCTAACTATTAAAAAAGTTGTTATTCGAGAAGGTATTTCTCAAGAAGGGCAAGTTACAATGGAAGGATTTAATGGTAATAATTAATGTAAAATGAAAGTAAATTTAGTTGAATATTTTAAAGATAGTGTATCAAAATTTCCAAATCATATCGCTTTAGATGATAATTCTGAAAAACTGACATTTAATCAAGTTGATGAATTATCAAATAAAATAGCCTTAGAGATTTCAAAATTCATAAAACAACGGAATCCTATTGCAGTTTTATTACCTAAAAGTAATAATGCTATTTTGTCATTTATTGGAATTATGAAGAGCGGGAATTTCTACATCCCTTTAGATACTAAATCGCCTGTAGAAAGAATTGAAAAAATTATCAGTACTTTATCATCAAGTTGTATTATTACAGATAAAAAACATAGTGCAATTTTAGAAAAGATTAATTTTACAGGAAAGATAATTATTGTTGAACAAATTGAGAATCAAAAAGTAGACGACGAAAAGCTTGATGATCTTAGCCAAAATATTATAGATGTAGATCCTATTTATGCAATTTTTACATCAGGTTCTACTGGCCTACCAAAAGGTGTGCTCATTTCACATCGAAGTGTAATTGACTATATAGAATGGGCAAAAGAAACGTACGATATAACAGAAAGTGACGCAATAGGTAATCAAGCCCCTTTTTATTTTGATAACTCAACACTGGATATTTATTTGATGATTTGCACGGGAGCAACACTTAATATAATTCCGGAAGATCGATTTACATTTCCAATAAAATTAATAGAATATATTAACGAAAAGGAAATTAACTTCGTTTTTTGGGTTCCATCTGTTTTAGTTAATATCGCTAATTTTGATGTTTTCAATACGATAAAACCTCAATTTCTAGATAAAATTCTTTTTGCAGGTGAAGCAATGCCAAATAAGCATCTAAATTATTGGAGAAAAAACTATCCAAATTCCCTATATTCTAATTTATACGGACCAACAGAAATTACTGTAGATTGTACATTCTACAATGTTGAAAGAGATTTTCTTGATGATGAATCTTTACCAATTGGTAATGCATGTAGGAATACGCAGATATTAATTTTCAACGAGGAAAATAAAATAACAGAACAAGGTGAATTAGGAGAACTTTGTGTTAGAGGTTCTTCTCTATCATTAGGTTATTATAATGATCTTGAAAAAACGGTAAGCGCATTTGTTCAGAATCCATTACATAACAACTACCCTGATACAATATATAAAACAGGTGATTTAGTATATACTAATGAGTTGAATGAAATAATATTTGTAGGTCGAAAAGATTCGCAAATAAAACACATGGGATATCGAATAGAATTAGGAGAAATAGAAAATGCAATCTTAGGAGTAACAAATGTAGATAACGTTGCTGTTCTGTATGATGATGTTCAAAAACAAATAATTGCTTTTGTTATTACAACAGAAAGTTCAGCCAATATACGCAAAACAATTATGAATAATTTACCTAAATATATGATTCCTACTCGTTGGGAAATAATGGAAGAATTTCCATTAAATGCAAACGGGAAAATAAATAGATTAGAATTAAAAAAACTTTTTAATTAGTAATCTAGACGGAATGGAAGAAATTAAGAATTTTACTTACGCCGAAATAAAAAGTGAGTTGTTTCGCTTGAAGTCGAAAGAAATGAAAACAAATTTCTTTATGACCGAATCTCAGTTTAATCAATTATTATCTGAAAATAAAATTATCGTTTTCAAAACTGAAAAGGCTTGCTTTTTGTTAACAGATGACTTTGGTTTTAAAAGAATGTATTTTATCGTTTCGAATGCACTCGAGTTAAACCCTTTTTTAGAATATTTGACAGCTAATTACCAAAGCGAGATTTCAGTTGAAACTGCAGGTAATTCTAATTATTTACAAGAAATTAAAGAAACATTTCTTCAAAATGGGTTTTTCGAATATTCTTCGATGGTAAGAATGAGTAAAATTCGAAATGAAAAAGAGGAATTGAATTTTGAGAATATTCATTTATTAACCATAGATAAGAAAGAGGAATTTCACAGCCTTTACAAAAAATATTTTGATAAATTTGTAGAACGAATTCCGACTTCTGAAGAAATTGATGCCTTTATCGAAAATAAAAGTGCATATTATTTCTCGGATAATAATGAAATTCAAGGATTTATAGTTTTTGAAATCCACGGAATAACAAGTCATTTGCGTTATTGGTTTGTACACCCGAATTATAGAGAAAAAAAGATTGGATCAAAATTGATTCAATTGTTTTTCAATATTGGTGAAAACGTAAAAAGAGAGCTTTTTTGGGTGATAGAAAGCAACGAGAATGCCATAAAAAGATATAAGCATTTTGGGTTCGTAGAAGAAGATATGCACAACCTAATTTTAATAAATAAAAATAAAAAATATGAAGAGCCAAATTATTGAAATATTGAACGGAATTCGTCCAGAATTTAATTTTGGAACAGAAACAGAGTTTATTTCTAATGGAATGTTAGATTCGTTTGATTTAATCACTTTAGTAACGGAACTTGACGAAACTTTCGGAATTTCAATAGACGGTACAGATATTTTACCAGAAAACTTTGAAACGATAGATGCGATTGAAGCATTATTAATAAAGAACGGAGCGAAATAATGAAAATCAATTTCTCAAATAAAAAAATTACAGGAATGCTAAGTATTTTACCTTCAAACGAAGTGATGTTTGAAGATGAAATGCACAATTATAGCTTTTCTGAAGCCAAATCACTAAAGTTGAAAACAGCAATGGGATTTAAATCGAAAAGAGTTGTGGCAGATCAATCTACAACAAGTTACGATTTAGTAGTAAAAGGTTTAGATTATTTGTTTGAGAACAATTTGCTAAACAAAGATTCTATCGACGCTATACTTTTTGTAAGCCAAAGTCCAGAATACATTATGCCACCAACAAGTAATATCCTGCACGGAAAATATGAGTTAGATGAACAGGTAATTTGTTTGGATATCAATCAAGGTTGCGCAGGTTTTGTAGTGGGTTTGCAACAAGCTTTTATGCTATTGAATAACGAAGGTATTAACAAAGTTGTTTTGTGTAATGCAGATGTTTTAAGCCCTAAAGTTTCAAAATTCGATAGAAATAGTAACCCTTTAATTGGTGATGCAGCAGCAATTACTATTATAGAAAATACAACTGATGCCACATCAATTGTAGGTGAAATTCGCATGGATGGAAGCGGAGCAATGGCATTGAATGTGCCTGCAGGTGGAGCAAGAATGCCTATTACCGAAGAAACATCTGAACTTTATGAAGATGCTTTTGGTAACAAAAGAAGCAAAAATCATTTGGTGATGCAAGGGGATAATGTGTTCAACTTTGTTCAAACTAAAGTACCTGAGCAGATTAAAAATATCGTTGAAAATTCGAATGATAGTGTAGAAACGATTGATTATTTCTTATTTCATCAACCAAATCGCTTTATGCTACAAAAATTAGCAGATAAAATTGGTGTTAGCAGAGAAAAATTACCATCAAATGTGGTAGAAAATTTTGGAAACTCAAGTGGAGTTACCATTCCAGTTGTAACAACATACAATTTAGGAGAAAAATTAGAAAATTCAGAATTAAAAGTATGTTTTTCTGGTTTCGGAGTAGGCCTTACTTGGGGCACTATCATTATGAAACTTGGAAATTTGGACTTTTGTAAACTAATCTATAACTAAAATAAAAAACATCATAACATGGAAGATTTCTTAGAACAAATGGCAGAAATTATGGAAGTTGATACTGTAAACCCTTCAGATGAGTTAACATCTTTTGAAGCTTGGGATTCTTTAACAACTTTATCTATAATTGCATTAGCTGATGATGAATTTAGTGTGTCATTAACAAATGCAGAAATTGCTGAAGCAAATACAATCGAAGGTTTGCATCAATTAATTTTAAGTAAGAAAAATGCATAAAAATTTCTTAGACTTTTCAGATAAAGCTATCTTAATCACAGGAGCAGGTTCTGGAATAGGAAAAGCAACAGCTTTGTATTTATCATCGATAAATGCAAAGCTTCTTTTGTTAGATATTAACGAAGATGCATTAAAAGCTACTTTGAAATCTTGTAATGATCAATGTGATTATTTAGCAATAGATTTATCAGATAGTCATGGTATTAAGAATTTGGTTGGAGATAAAATAAAAACCTTCGGTCCTTTGGATGGAATGGTTCATATCGCTGGAATTCCTTATGTTTCTCCGCTTAAAACTTTAAATACAGATACTGTGGATAAAGTTTTAAAAATAAATACGGTTGCAGCCTTAGAGTTAGCAAAAGTATTTACCAAACATAAAATGTATAAAATAGAAAACCCATCAATTGTTTTCATTTCATCTGTATATGGACTTGTTGGTTCTGCTGCAAATGTTGCGTATGCAATGTCAAAATCGGCTTTGCACGGAATTACAAAATCTTTAGCGATAGAATTAGCACCAAAACATATTCGTGTAAACTGCGTTGCACCAGGTTTTATCAAAACTCAAATGTTAGATGATGTTTCAGGTTCTTTTGATGATGAATACAATAATCGTTTAAACCAATTACATCCTTTAGGATTGGGTGAAGCGGAAGATATTGCCTACGGAATTACCTATCTTTTATCGGATATGAGTAAATGGGTTACAGGTTCTATTTTGTCTGTTGATGGTGGTTTTACAGCACAATAAATTTAGGTTATGAAAGAAACAGTTTTATTAACGGGAGCAACAGCTGGTATTGGAGAAGAAATTGCGATTTCGGTTTCTAAACAATACAATATTGTTCTTAGTGGTAGAAATATAGAAAAATTGGAGGCTCTAAAAGCTAAATGTTCAACTGAGAATACAGTTTATACACTGCCTTTAGATTTATGTGATTTGGATAGTTTAGAAAAAAATATTTCTAGTTTTAATACTGAAAATCAGATTTCTATTGAAAAATTTGTGCATTGTGCAGGTTTTATGAAAATGGTTCCGTTGAAGTTAGTAAGCCAAGATTTGATGTTGGAAACTTTTAAAACCAATGTTTTTTCAGCAAATACAATTATTAAGCTTTTAACAAACAAAAAAGCAAATAATTCTGCTTTAAACAGTGTTGTTTTAATCTCGAGTAATATTAGCAATAGAGGAGCAAAAGCAATGAGTACTTATGGTGCTTCAAAAGCTGCATTGGATGGTTTAATGAGAAGTTTGGCTGTAGAATTGGCTCCAAAAGTAAGAGTAAATTCTGTTTTGCCAGGTGCTGTAATTACAGAAATGACGAAATCTATCTTCGAAAATGAGGAAGTAAGCAATAGAATGTCTGCCCAATATCCGTTAGGGATTGGTTTGCCAAATCATATTGCAGATGCAGTTAACTTTTTATTGTCCGAGCAATCAAGTTGGATTACAGGACAGCAATTAACAGTTGACGGAGGTAGAAGTATCAATATCACAGGATAATGTTCGCTTTACAAAAGTTTGAAAATACACCAATTGATTCTATAACCTATATTATTTCTAATCCAAGTAATAATAAGGCAATTATTATTGACCCTGGAACTGAAAATGATGCAAGAATTATTGACTTTTTAAAAGAAAGTAATTTAGAATTGGAGTTTATTTTTCTTACCCACGAGCATTTTGACCATATTTTAGGTGTTAATTTCTTGAGAAATAATTTTCCTGAAGTAAAGGTGATTTCATCTCAAAAAACATCTGAACGTTTACCGAATCCGAAGAAGAATTTAGCCATTTTTCACAATCAAATTAATTTAATTGTAGAAGAATCAGATCTTATCATAGAAGAAGGAGACCTACAGATGATTGATTTGAAATTTAAAGTTTTTAAAACACCTGGTCACACCGATTCGTCTATTAGTTTAAAAATAAACGATTCTTTTTTTTCAGGAGATTTTTTACTGCAAGGAACAAGAATCGTTACCAATCTGCCAACAGGATCCAAAAAGCAATACCAAGAAAGTATTGAAAAATATAAAGAAATGTTGAATGGATTAACTATTTATCCAGGACATGGAGAAGAATACAATTATAACCAATAATAAAAAATGAAACCAATAATATTTATAGGAAGTGGAGCTGTAGCTTCGGAGGTAATTTCTTATTTGGAAGATATTCAAAAGCAAGATCCTTCTGCAACATTTGAAATCTATGGTTTTTTGAATGATAGCGAAGAAGATTTTAAGTTAAAATCTGAAAAGTATGGTTTTGAGGGATCTTTTTTAGGACCGATTGCAGAACATCATTTTTCAGATAAATATTCTTATATTTTTGGATTTGCATCACCAGAAGGTAAAGCTAAAATAGCTCAAAAATTAGATATTCAAAATTTAGATTTCCCAAACATTATTCATCCATCAGTTGTTATTTCTAAGTCTGCAAAGCTTGGAAAAGGAAATGTAATTTACCCAAATTCGGTTATTGGTCCTAATGTAAGTATTGGTGATTTTAATTTAGTTACTTCGTATAGTTTCATTAGTCACGACTGTGTGATTGGAGATTATAATTTTTTATCAACAGCAGGTTTAGCTGGTAATGTGAACATTGGTAACCAGAATTTTTTTGGAATTAGGAGTACAGTTATCCCATCCGTTACGATAGGTTCAAATAATATAATTCAAGCAGGAATGGTTATTGATAAAAATGTAACAGATAACGAAACTGTTTTTCATCGATTTAAAGAGAAGGTGACAATTATAAAACAATAAGAAACGATGTATTTGTTTGGAGCAAATGGTCATGGAAAAGTGGTTGTTGAAATAGCAGAATTGCTTGATTTAACCATCAATGGAATCATTGATAATGCTCCTGTTTCTCATGAATTGTTTGGTTATCCCGTTCTTCCGAGTATTCCAAATAATTGCAAAGAGCTGTTCATTTCTATCGGTGATAATGGTATTCGAAAGAATATAGTACAACAAAATTTAAATATTAATTTTCCTATATTAATCCATCCTAAAACTTCTATCTCAAAAAGAGCAAAAATAGAAGAAGGTGCTGTTGTAATGTCAGGAGTTTCGATTAATTCGGAAGTAAACATTGGTAAACATTGTATTATTAATACCAATGGTTCTATTGACCACGAATGTATAATTAGTGATTATGTGCATATATCTCCAAATGCTGCTTTAGCAGGAAATGTTGAGGTAGGCGAAGGTACACATATTGGGATTGGTGCATGTATTATTCAAGGAATCAAAATAGGTAAATGGTGTACAATCGGTGCAGGAGCTGTCATTATAAAAGATGTTCCTGATGGTGCAACAGTCGTAGGAAATCCTGGAAAAATTATTAAGATTAAAGATATTTCAAATTTATAATTAACTAAATTTGTACAACAAAAACAACTATAAAAATGGCTGAAAAAATATGGTTATCATCTCCACATATGGGTGGAAATGAATTAAAATATATTCACGAAGCATTCGATGCAAACTGGGTAGCGCCTTTAGGACCAAATGTTAATGGTTTTGAAGCAGATTTAGAAAAATTCTTAAATGCAGATGTTAAAGTAGCTGCTTTATCTGCTGGTACAGCGGCAATTCATTTAGCTTTGATTGAATGTGGAGTTGGCTACGGAGATGAGGTTCTTTGCCAATCAATGACATTCTCAGCAACTGCAAATCCAATTGCTTATCAAGGCGCAACACCTGTTTTCATCGATTCTGAAAAAGATACATGGAATCTTTGTCCAATAGCATTAGAAGAGGCTATTAAAGATCGTATTGCAAAAGGAAAAACGCCAAAAGCAATATTAGCGGTTCATTTGTATGGAATGCCTTATAAGGTTGACGAAGTACATGCTGTTGCCGATAAATATAACATTCCAGTGATCGAAGATGCTGCGGAAGCTTTAGGGTCTACTTTCAAAGGTAAATCTGCGGGAACATTTGGACGTTTTGGTGTTTTATCATTCAACGGGAATAAAATTATCACCACTTCGGGTGGAGGAGCTTTGGTTTCCCATACACAAGAAGATAAAGATAAAGCGGTATTTTTAGCGACACAAGCGCGTGATAATGCACCTCATTATCAACACTCACATATTGGGTACAATTACCGTATGAGTAATATTACAGCAGGTATCGGTCGTGGACAAATGGAAGTTTTAGCGGATAGAGTAGCAGCTCGTCGTGCAATGAATAAATTCTACCAAGAGTTGTTTGCGGATATTGATGGCGTAACTGTTTTTGTAGAACCAAGTTCTGATTATTTCTCTAACCATTGGTTATCTGCGATTTTAATTGATTCAAAAGTAGCAGGGAAAACGCGTGAAGATTTGCGTCTAGCATTCTTGGTAGATGATATCGAATCTCGTCCATTATGGAAACCAATGCACATGCAACCTGTTTTTGCAGATGCACCTTATTATGGAGGAACGGTAGCAGAAGAATTATTCGAAAATGGATTATGTCTTCCTTCTGGTTCTAATTTAACAGATGCAGAACGCGAACGAATTACAGCTAAAGTAAAAGAAGTATTTGGAAAATAATTTTTAAAAATATAATATCAATCAAATCCTCTTAAGTTTTCTTAGGAGGATTTTTATTTATAAGAATTAGACGTTTTTAATAAAAGTACTCGAATAATTTGTTATAAGTTGATTATCGGTTAAATTTGTAATCAAATTGATCAGAAATTATGATTGACCAAATCAAACAATATATTGAAGAAGTAAAAAACTTCCATTCAACAAATGCTGCTGAAATTGAAGAATTCAGAATTAAATTTTTAGGAAAAAAAGGAATTTTAACGGACTTGTTTACACAGTTCAAATCTGTTCCGAATGAACAAAAAAAGGAATTTGGTCAAGTTGTGAATGAATTAAAAACATTAGCAACTGAAAAATCAACTGTTCTTAAAAATGAAATCTCAAACGAAGGAAAAACAGATTCTTCTTTAGATTTAACGCGTCCTGGAGAGCCTTTTACATTGGGATCTCGTCATCCAATTAACATTACAAAAAATCGTATTATCGAGATTTTTAATCGCATTGGATTTAGCGTTTCTGAAGGTCCAGAAATCGAAGATGATTGGCACAATTTTACAGCGTTAAATTTGCCTGCGCATCACCCTGCGAGAGACATGCAAGATACATTTTTTATCGAAACTGATCCAGATATTGTGTTGCGTACGCATACATCCTCTACGCAGATTCGTCATATGGAGAAAAATCAACCGCCAATGCGTTTCTTAGCGCCAGGTCGTGTTTACCGTAACGAAGCGATTTCGTCTCGTTCGCATATGATGTTCCACCAAATCGAAGGTTTGTATATCGACGAAGGTGTTTCGTTTGCAGATTTGAAACAAACTTTAAGTTATTTTACAACTGAGTTATTTGGTAAATCTGAAATTCGTTTACGTCCTTCATATTTCCCATTTACAGAGCCTTCTGCAGAGGTTGACGTATATTGGGGATTAGAAACTGAAACCGATTATCGTATGACAAAAGGGACAGGTTGGTTAGAAATTATGGGATGTGGAATGGTAGATCCTAACGTTTTGCGCAATGTAGATATCGATCCTGAAAAATATTCGGGTTATGCATTCGGTATGGGAATTGAGCGTATTGCGTTGTTGTTGTATCAAATTGGGGATATCCGTTTGTACACAGAGAATGATAAACGTTTCTTAGAGCAATTCCAATCAGAATTATTTTAAGATTAATAGAATATAAATGAAAAATCCGCTTATCAAGCGGATTTTTTTATTTTGAAAAACATTGATTTGATTCTTTTTAAGAATATTTTACAAAGTAATAATTAATGTATCGTCTTATTAAAATGGTCTTAACGTCATAGATTTACAGCCTTGACTTTTTGGTTACTTTTTAGTCAAGTAAAAAGTGACATAAAAATATAAGGAATATCTAATTTATAGGATATTTTTATTTAAATCTCAAATTTTCAAATATAAATATAGTAGAGATTTCTCCTAATGTCGGAATGACATTTTCCCTAGTTTTAATTTTCATAAAAAAGTATTCAGGAAATGTCATGTCGAGCTAGTCGAGACATCTAAATTATTATTTGAATAATGATTTAACTTTATTTAAATCAATCTGTTGATTGTCGATTTCTACAAAATAATCTTGTTGCCAATTTTGAGTTTTCTCCGCTTGTTTATTTTCAGGTTTTACCCAATTCGGATAAACTCTAAAACCTCTTTTTCCTTCTTTTTTAATTGAGGTCAAAATATTCTTTTCAATTAAAATTGATTTCGGAAAAATATAAAAACCTAGTTTAGAATCATCTTCTGCAGCAATAATATAATAATCAAATACATCATTTTCATCGAAAGGTTCGGTTTGTTTAGCTGTATTTCGTTTCCATAACGTTACAAATTGACCAACTTTTTTAGGCGTAATTTTCGCTTTTCTAAATTTTATAGAAAACTCATTAACATTGAAATTATAACCAACACATTCATCACATTCTAAATCTTTTTCTAGCTTAGAAATGGATAAATTCATTGATTTTAGAACAAAATCTTCAAGTTTTTGAATAATCTCAGTCATTTATTTCAATTGTTGATAAAAGTATAAATCATAAGTTGGAAATAAATTTGGATAGAAAATTTTTCCTAAATCATTCAAAATAATATCTGGTCGAAGAATTCCTTGCTCAAAATAATCATTCGAACCTTTTGCATTCATTCGTTTATTGTAAGCATATACATTTCCTTTTTTGAACGCATCAAACCACGCATAATTTGGATAAGAAGCTTTCATTTCTGCTAATGAATTTACGTTTGTTACATTGATCCAATAATTTGCAGATTTTCCAACTGTATAAACTTCTTCAAACGTTAAGCTCAAACTATTTTCACCTGTTTTATTCTTGAAAATATAATTTCCTTTCGCATCGTCAATCAATTTTGCTTGCAACAAATCATTTGTCGGAGCATACCAAATATCGCCATACATTGTATTGACAATTGTTGAAACATTACCTTGTGCTTTGGTTTGAATGATATTTTTGATCGAATCATAATTATTTTTAACCGTTTCTACACGTTTTTCAGCTTCTGTATCTTTTCCGAATAATTTTCCGAAAACCTTCAAATACTCAACTTGTCCCATTGGATTTTGCTCTTTGTATTCATCCAAATACAATACTTTTATCCCATTTTGTTCCAATTGTTGATGAAATTTTGCCAAAACAGGATTTGAATTTGCAATAATCAATTGTGGTTTATTTTTTAAGATGATTTCTGTGTATAATTCGTTCGAATTTCCAACTTTTAAGATTGATTTATTCGCGATCCCTTCAGCAATTTTAGGATTGTAAATAAAATCTGCATCGCAAACTCCTTTGATTAAATTAAGACTTCCTAATTGATCTAAAAACGTCACAGCAGACGAAGTTTCTACCATCACAGTTTTGATTGGCAAGTCTTTTTTATCAAAAGAAATCGTATTTCCAGATGATTTTATCGTGATTGTTTCGTTGTTTTCTTCGATAGAAATATTTTTTGCAAACTGAAAAGTTGTATTTTCTTGTTCAGTTTTAACAGCTTCTTTCGACTGTTTACAACTACTAATGGCAAGAAGAATGAATGAACTTAGAATTAATTTTTTAATCATTTTGGTTTGAATTTAGTGGAAGCAAGTTAAGAATTCTGCCAAAATCATAAAAAAATATTTTTGTAAGCAATTGATACGTTGTAAATTAAATTATTGTTAAAAATTTTTCTCGAAAAGCTTAGGTTTTTACGATAAAAGTGCTGTATATTTGCATTCGAAATAAGGGAAAATACTTTCAATTATTTCAAACGGCCGAGTGGCGCAACTGAATAGCGCACTTGATTACGGCTCAAGAGGTTACAGGTTTGAATCCTGTCTCGGTCACAAAAATGCTCAGCGTCAATCGTTGAGCTTTTTTTATGAATGTTAAATTCTATTGTTATCAATAAAAAAGTCCATCTACAAATTGTAAATGGACTTTTTGGATTTTTATTATTTCTTTCTGAAGTAAACTTCAACTGGAACTCCTTCAAAATTAAATTCCTTTCTCAATTGATTTTCAATAAATCGTTTGTAAGGATCTCTAATATATTGCGGCAAGTTACAGAAAAACGCAAATTGAGGCGTTTTTGTAGGTAACTGCGTTACATATTTGATTTTGATGTATTTTCCTTTTACTGCAGGTGGAGGTGTAATCTCGATAATCGGTAACAAAGTTTCGTTTAATTTACTTGTTTTGATACGGCGACTACGATTCTCGTAAACTTCGATAAATGTATCAACAGCTTTCAAGACACGTTGTTTTGTAAGAGCCGAGATAAACAACACAGGAACGTCTGTAAAAGGCGCAATACGTTTTAGAATAGCATCTTTGTATTCTTTCATTGTATTGGTTTCTTTCTCCAATAAATCCCATTTGTTGATTAAGATGACAACACCTTTTCGGTTACGTTCTGCTAAATAAAGAATGTTCAAATCCTGTGCTTCAATTCCACGTTCTGCATCAATTACTAAGACACAAACGTCACATTCTTCGATTGCACGAACCGAACGCATCACAGAATAGAATTCTAAATCTTCGCTAACTTTCCCTTTTTTACGCATTCCGGCAGTGTCTACCAAAACAAATTCGTGTCCAAATTTATTGTACAACGTTTCGATAGAATCACGTGTTGTTCCTGCGATATCCGTTACAATATTACGTTCTTCACCTAATAATGCATTGATTAATGTAGATTTTCCAGCATTTGGACGACCTACGATCGTAATTTTAGGTAAACCTTCGAATGGATCAATGTGTTCTTCTTCTGTAAAACAATCTACCACATCATCCAATAATTCACCTGTTCCACTTCCGCTCATTGCAGCGATTGTGTACATTTTTTCGAATCCTAAGTTATAAAACTCATAAGAATCGTCTAAATTTTTGTTGGTATCGACCTTATTCACAACTAAGAATGTAGGCTTCTTAGTGCGTCTTAAAAGGTTGCCAACTTCCTTATCCATATCCGTTAAACCAACTTGATTGTCTACCATGAACAAAATTACATTTGCTTCATCAATAGCTAATTCAACTTGCTTGCGGATCTCTTCTTCAAAGGTATCATCTGAACCAACGACATACCCTCCGGTATCGATTACGGTAAACTCTTTTCCATTCCAATCAGATTTTCCATAGTGACGGTCACGTGTAACACCAGAAGTGTCATCAACGATAGCTTGTCTTTTTTGGATCATTCTGTTGAAGAACGTAGATTTACCAACGTTTGGTCTTCCTACAATTGCAACTATATTTGACATTTTGCAAAGGTATAATTTTTAGAATTATTTTTTACATTAATTTTTTGATTGAGAAAGTATTGTAAATAAAAAAGGTTAGATAAACTCTAACCTTACTCCATTTTTATTTTACAACTTTAAGAAGTTCTTTTTCAGCAACCACTTTTCTAAGTCCAGAACTTGAGAAACGGTGGTCTCTTGAATTGTAGTACAATTCGATTCCTTTTTCTTCACAATATTTACGTCCTGTGAAGTTTTTATCTTGGTATTCAATACCTAAAATACGCACATCAATTTTGAACGATCTCAAAACATCTTCCAAATCTTCTTCAGTTGCATAAGGTACAATTTCGTCAACAAATTTGCAGCCTTTTAACTGAATGTAGCGTTCTACAACAGTTTGTGTTGGTTTGTTTTTTTCTGGTCGATCTAATGTAGGATCAGTTTGTAAACCCACAATCAAATAATCGCAATGTTGTTTTGCGTCTTCTAGCATTTTGATATGTCCAGCATGGAGCAAATCAAAAGCACTAAATGTAATTCCGATTTTCATAGTCAATTAGTTTAGTATTTTATAGTTAGTTTTTGTTAATCTTCAGATGATCGGTTGTAATCATCTTCGATGCGAATGATGTCTTCCTCCCCAAAATACGTACCATGCTGAACTTCGATAAAAATTAATGTCTCATTACCTATGTTCTGAATACGATGTTTTGCTTTTAATGGAATAATAACGACTTCTCCCGCCTTGTATTCATATTCTTTATCGTCAAGTGTCACCATTGCAGTTCCCTGAACAATTGTCCAAACTTCCGCACGATGATTGTGATATTGGTAAGACAAACGCCCACCAACATTCACTTCTATTCTTTTTAATTTATATATATCGGTGTCCTCTAATACATAATAAGAACCCCAAGGTCTATTTCCTATTTCCATGTTTTATGCAATTTACGGAATATTTAGATACAACTCTAAAATACTCGATGAATAAATTGTTATGTTCATTCAAAAAAAAAACCTCAAACACATGCTTGAGGTTTTATAAATGTGGTGGTGCCTCCAGGAATCGAACCAGGGACACAAGGATTTTCAGTCCTTTGCTCTACCAACTGAGCTAAGGCACCGTCATTTTGGATTGCAAATATAAGAAGGTTTATTCATCATTTCCAAAATTATTTTTAAATATTTTCTGTTAATTTTTTAAGCAGTTGATTTTTATTCATTTATTTTTATAAAAAAATTACGAATCTGTAACAAATGGAATGGTCAATCACACTTTTGCACATCTGGAACTTTATCAAAGAATGGTATTGGGTACCGCTTACAATCCTTTATATAATGGTGATTGTTACTATTTTGATCGAAAATAGAAATCCAACCAAAACAATTGCATGGATATTAGTGATTGTTTTTCTACCATTTATAGGAATAATTCTATATTTTTTCTTTGGACAGAAATTCAAAAAAGATCAATTTTTTAGTCGAATAGATAAAAATCATCAAAAAATCATCAATGAAAAATGGACTGAAATGGATCAATTTGTTCAAGATGATTTAGATAAAGTAAATACAAGAATAGGTTCGTTGTCGCAGGTTTATCGTTATTTAAATAATGCAAGAGTTGCTTATCCTGCAACAAATAATAAAGTAAAGTTGTTGACAAATGGAGAAGAAAAATTCCCTCTTTTCTTGGAAGCTTTACGTGAAGCGAAAGATCATATTCATCTCGAATATTATATTTTTGATGAAGATCATATCGGAAATGAAATCATTGATATTCTGATTGAAAAAGCTAAAAATGGTGTAGAAGTTCGTGTTACTGCGGATGATTTTGGCTCGCCGAAACTAAATAAACATCAATCAAGATTTGATGGGACAGGAGTCGAATTTCAAACATTTTTACCTGTTCGATTTTCTTCTTTGGCGAATTCTAATTACCGTAATCACCGCAAAATTTTGATTGTTGATGGCAAAAAAGCATTTGTAGGCGGAATTAACATTAGTGATAAATACATCAATCAAAATGGTGTAATAAGCCCAAATAATAAGGTTTATTGGCGTGATACTTCTGTGATGATTGAAGGAGATTCTATCAATAGTTTGCAATTGCATTTTTACTTAAATTGGATGATGACGGAAGGCAAAAAGTTCAATATTTCTGATCCAAAATATTTTTATTCAAGTAAAGAAAAGAACGATTTTTCAACGGTTAGTTTCGGACTTTCTTCACCAGGAAGTGATTTACACTCGGCAATGGAAGCTATGATTTTGGCAATTACTTTGGCGAAAAAGAAAGTGCAATTGTGCACGCCATATTTTATACCAAGTGATGAATTTAAGACAGCGATGATGATTGCGGTTTCGAGTGGAGTAGAAGTGGAGTTGATTATTCCTAAAAAAGGCGATTCTATTGTGGTGCAACAAGCGTCATTATCATTCCTAAAACCTTTGATGAAGCGAGGTGTAAAAGTGTATTTGTATGAAAAAGGATTTATTCACGCCAAAACAATTACGGTCGATGACAAATTGGCTTTTATTGGAACAGTGAATTTAGATTACCGTAGTTTTATGATTAATTTCGAGATTACTTCGGTGATTGAAAACGTGACGTTATTACAACAAATGAGTGTTCAATTTGATAGAGATAAAGACGATTCCGAATTATTAACTATTGAAAAATGGGAAAATAGACCTTGGTATAACCGTGCGTTTGCATCAATTTGTAGATTATTAGCACCAATATTGTAAAACAAAAACCTCCACTTCAATTAAAGTGGAGGTTTTTGTTTTTTATTGATTTTTAAAATCTTCGATTTCTTTTCTAATTTCTTCATATCGACTTCTCAAATCGTCTGAAATATTATTCGGGATATCTTTAATCTTCTTCAATTGTAGTGAAATAAAAATCGCAAATAATCCTGTCGAAATAACCGCTAAACCAAGCCATGCAACAGCTGTTAAACCTGCTAATTGTGGTTTTGATAATAAAATAAGCGAAACAACTAATCCTACAATTGCCAAAAATAACGAAACACCCCAATCTTTTACACCATAATTTTTTAGGTCGAAAGCATAACTAATTCCAGAAATTGAGCGGAATAACACTAAGAACCCAACATAATAAGCAAAAACTTCTAAGCTTAAAATTGGATTAACAACTAACATAAATCCGACAATTGCTGTGATAATTCCATAAGTTAATGTCCAGCCCCAACTGTCAATTTCATCTTTATTTGAAATCGAGAAAATGATTTCCGAAATTCCAGAAAATAAAAAAGATACAGCAAAAAATACTGAAAGTGCAACATACGATGCTGTTGGAAAAGCGAATGTGTAAATTCCAAGTCCAACGAATAATAATCCTATGATTAATAAAATCCACCAATATTTGACTGAATTTTTGATTGATTTGTAAAAAGTACGAGCCATTTTGAAAAAAATATTTTAAATATTACTCCTAAATTTAAGACATTTTACAATTAAACCTATACTTTTTTGATTAATTTATAATGAATATCGATTTCTTAAAATTCAGGATTTATTTCATACCTAATAAAAATTAAAATACGCTTAACTTTGAAGTTCGCTTAAAAAATAACGAAAATGAAGTATGGAATAGAGGCGGCTTCTATCTACGTTCCGCATATATATTTACCAATAAAAGATTTAGCAATTCAGCGTAATATTGATCCTGATAAACTTGAAATTGGTTTGGGTTTAAAGAAAATGTCAGTTTTAGATGCTCACGAAGATACAGCAACGATTGCTGCGAATGCTTTATTGAAATTGATGACTGATTTTAATATTAATCCAAACGAAATCGGACGAATTTATTTAGGAACAGAAAGTGCTTTGGATGGCGCAAAACCAACGGCAACTTACGCAGTTCAATTGGTAGAATCTGTTTTGGCAAATCAATTCGGAGAACGACCTTTCAAGCACACAGATGTTGTGGATATGACGTTTGCGTGCGTGGGTGGAGTAGATGCAATGCACAATTCTATCGATTATGTTCGTGTAAATCCAGCTAAAAAGGCGATTGTAATTGCGGCCGATTATGCAAAATATGGTTTAGAATCGACGGGAGAATATACACAAGGTGCTGGTGCAGTAGCGATGTTAATTTCTAATCAACCAGATTTGATTGCGTTTGATAACAATTGGGGAATTGGAATGGAATCTGTTTTTGATTTCTTCAAGCCTCATCAATCAACTTCTGATGCAAATATTTTGAATGCTTTAGGAACTACAAAATCTGAAATCGAAATCTTTTCTGATGAACCAGTTTTCGAAGGTCAATATTCTAACGAATGTTATAAAAACAGAGTTAGAGAAGCTTATTTTGATTTTAAAGAAAAAGCTGCTGTTGAAGGTAAATTGTATGAAAATTGGCGATTTATTGCTTTTCACTTGCCTTATGCATTTCAAGGAAAAAGAATGTTTTCGGATGTTTTTGCGTTAGAAAATGGTCAAAATAATTCGAATGAGAACTTGAAAATTGTTTCAAAATCGGATGAATATAAAGCCTTAATCAAAGAAAAAGTAGAACCAACTCAACGTGCTTCTTCAGAGATCGGAAATATGTACACAGCTTCTGTTTTCACGGCATTTTTATCAGCTTTACAAGTTAGTGCTGATAATGATGAAGAGTTGAATGGAAAAACTGTTGGATTTATTGCGTATGGTTCTGGATCTAAATCAAAAGTTTTTCAAGGACAAATTGGCGAAGGTTGGAAAAATGTGATGAATAAAATAGATTTGTTCAATTATTTGAATCAAAGAGAAGCGATTTCTTTTGAACAATACCAAGATCTACACAATAAAAATCTAAAAACATCTATTAATGATTCGAAAGGTTTTGCCTTAGATCGCATTGAAACTGAAATTCCAGATTTGAAAGGTGCAAGATATTATACTTACAAAGGATAAAAACATAAAAAAATCGCTCATTTGAGCGATTTTTTTTATACTATTTTCTGCTTCCATTTCCCTCGTTTAAAGAGAATAAATGCTAAAATTGCAATAAACGTTTCCGAAACAGGAATTGCTATAAAAACGCCTTCTTCTTTTAGGTTGAAATGATACGTTAACACATACGCTAATGGAATTTGGAATAACCAAAATCCAACAAAATTAATGATGGTTGGCGTCATCGTATCTCCAGCGCCGTTAAAAGCATTCATCATTACCATTCCAATTCCGTATAATAAAAAACCAGTTGCAAGAATGTACATTCCCTCTTTTGCAACGATTTTGATATGTTCTTCTGTTGTAAAAATTGAGACTAAATAATTGCTTAATCCATAGAAAATAACACTTACAATCAACATGTAAATGATGTTAAATTTCATGGTCATAAGGACTGATTTTTCTGCTTTTTCGGGATCTTTATTTCCTAAGTTTTGACCAACTAAAGTTGCCGCAGCATTACTCAATCCCCAAGCAGGTAACATAAAAAACATCATCAATCGTAAAGCAGTTTGATAACCAGACGATGCAATTTCTCCACCAGATTGAGCAACAATTCGAGCGAGAATAATCCAACTACAACTTGCAATAATGTATTGTACAATAGCAGGAACTGCAATTTTTACAATATTGATAATGAGTTTAGATTTTGGGACGAAATAGCTCCATTTGATTTGAATTAATGAATCTTTTTTCGTTAGACAATACAATTGATAAATCACTCCGCCACTTCGTCCAATAGCAGTTGCTAAGGCAGCTCCTTCTAATCCCATTTCAGGAAAAAAGAACCATCCACGAACAAGAATTGGACACAAAATAATATTGATTCCATTAGCTAACCACAAGCTTTTCATGGCAATTGCTGCATTCCCAGCTCCACGAAAAATTCCATTAATCAAGAATAATAATACAATTGATAAACAACTTGCCATTATTATTTTAGTGAAATTCTTCCCATATTCTGCGGCTTGTTCGGTTGAGCCCATCCAAATCAATAAATCTTTTGCGAATATAAATCCGAAAATACTCAACAGAATTGTAATTATTATCGATAATAAAATTGCTTGCGAAGCACTTTCCGAAGCTTTTTCGGGTTTCTTTTCACCAATTCTTCGTGCAATAATGGCAGTTGCAGCCATACTTATTCCGATCGAAATCGAATAAACAATTGTTAATAAGGATTCTGTAAGACCAACGGTTTGTATAGCGAAAGCGCTTTCTTTTAAATGTCCTACAAAATATAAATCGACCAATGCAAAGACAGATTCCATCACCATTTCGAACATCATCGGAATAGCTAATAGAAATACTGATTTTTTTAGAGGTAATGCGGTTAAATCTAAGTTTTCGCTTGAAAAAGATTGTTTTATTAACGAAAAAATAGACCCAATTTTGGCTGTTAAAGACTTTTCTACAGTCATTTTTTTTGGTTTTTAAAAATTAAAAATACTTGATAAATTTTTAAATAAAAATGAATTAAACGTTAAGTTGCCGCGAAGTGTTAAGTATTCATTTTAATTAAAATCTGAGAGGATTTTGCGCAAATTTAAATCATTTTTTTCAATACCAATTTATCTTTTTGATTTTATTATCTTTACCAAAACAGCTATACTAAGAAGAAATGAAAAAAACTGCTTTTATTTTATTTAATGTTGCCCTTATGGTAGGAGTGAATGCACAGAGTTATAAGAAAAAGTATCCAGATACAAAAAAAATTGATCATGTTGATACGTATTTTGGAGAGAATGTACAAGATCCATATCGTTGGTTGGAAGACGATTTGTCTGAGGATACGAAGAAATGGGTAATTGAACAAAATAAAGCAACTTATGCTTATTTGAATGAAATCCCGTTACGTACGCAATTGAAAAAATCGTTGACGGATATTTGGAATTATGAGAAGATTTCGACGCCTTTTAAAGAAGGAGATTATACGTATTACTACAAAAATGATGGTTTACAACAACATTCAGTTTTGTACCGTAAATTAGGTGAAAACGGAACAGAAGAAGTTTTTTTAGATCCAAATAAATTCTCAAAAGATGGTTCTGTTTCTTTAGCAGATGTTAGTTTTTCTAAAGATGGAAGTTTAGTCGCATATTCTATTTCAGAAGGTGGATCGGATTGGAGAAAAGTTATTGTTCTTAATGCAAAAGATAAAACACAAGTTGGAGAAACATTGATTGATGTTAAATTCTCTGGAACAGCTTGGAAAGGAAACGAAGGTTTTTATTATTCATCTTATGATAAACCAAAAGGATCTGAATTATCAGAAAAAACAGATCAACACAAATTATATTACCACAAATTAGGAACGGCTCAGAAAAAAGATCAATTGATTTTTGGAGGAACTGAAACACCTCGTCGCTATGTTGGTGCTTATTTGACGGATGATGAGCGTTTCTTAATTATTACAGCTGCGAATACAACAACAGGAAATGAGTTGTATTATCAAGATTTGTCTCAAGCAAATAGTCCAATCAAAACGATTGTGAATAATTTTGACACAAATACTTCTGTGATTGACAATGATGGAGAAACTTTTTACATTTTTACGAATAACAAAGCTCCAAACAATAAAGTAGTTAAAGCAACTATTTCTGATTTGAGCGAAGTTGCTTGGAAAACAGTTATTCCAGAAACTGAAAATGTATTATCTGTTTCTACAGGAGGAGGTTATTTATTTGCTAAATACTTAAAAGATGCAATTTCGGTTGTAGAGCAATACAAATATGATGGATCAAAAGTTCGTCAAATTACATTGCCTGGAGTTGGTTCTGCATCAGGATTTGGAGGAAAAAAATCAGAGAAAGAAATCTATTTCGGATTTTCAAATTATATCACACCATCTACAAGCTACAAATACAATGTAGAAACGGGTTCTTCGGATGTTTACATTAAACCAAATGTGAAATTTAATTCAGATGATTACATTTCTGAACAAGTTTTTTATACGTCAAAAGATGGGACAAAAGTTCCGATGATTATTACGTATAAAAAAGGATTGAAGAAAAATGGTAAAAATCCTACAATTGTTTATGGATACGGCGGATTCAATATTAGTTTAACACCAGGATTTAGTCCAGCAACTGCTGCTTGGATTGAAAATGGTGGAGTTTACGCTGTTCCAAACCTACGTGGAGGTGGAGAATATGGTAAAAAATGGCACGATGGAGGGCGTCAATTCAATAAATTAAATGTTTTTAATGATTTCATTGCTGCTGCAGAATATTTACAGAAAAACAATTACACTTCACCAGATTTTACTGCATTATCAGGAGGATCTAACGGAGGTTTATTAGTTGGAGCAACAGAAACAATTAATCCAAAAATAGCAAAAGTAGCATTGCCTGCGGTTGGTGTTTTAGATATGTTACGTTATCATACATTTACTGCAGGTGCAGGTTGGGGTTATGATTATGGAACAGCTGATGATAGTAAAGAAATGTTCGAGTATTTGAAAGGATATTCACCAGTTCACAACGTAAAAGAAGGAACATGTTATCCTGCAACATTAGTCACAACAGGAGATCATGATGATCGTGTAGTTCCTGCGCATTCTTATAAGTTTGCGGCTAATTTACAAGCGAAACAAGCGTGTGATAATCCAGTTTTAATCAGAATTGAAACAAAAGCTGGTCACGGAGCAGGTCGTTCGACAGAAGTTGTGATCAATGAAACAGCTGATAAATATGCATTCACTTTGTGGAACATGGGAATCAAAAAATTGAAATAAAAGATTTTTTAATTCAGTCAATAAAACCAAAATCCATCTGATTATTCAGGTGGATTTTTTAATTTTATCCAAAATATTATTGAATGAAAAAATTATTAACACTATTTATTTTATGCTCTACTCTTTCTTTTGGACAGTATATTAAAAAAGCAACTTTAGTTTTATCAGACGGAAAAAAAATGGAAGTTGAAGATGTTTTTTATGGAGATAAAGTTTATGAATATAAACTTAAAATGAATAAGTCTTCTAATCAAGCAATAATAAAAGAAGATGTTTCTGAAATTATTTTTGATTCTATTGATTTTATTAATAAAGTGGATCAAAATACTTATACCGAAATAAAGGATAAATATTATGAAAATGATTTGCCTGAAGGTATTTATGAAACAATTGAAGATTTTTATAAAAAAATTCCTTCCTCAACAAAAAAGGTTGTTGGAAGAGAAGAAGGTCAAAAATATTATGATAATCCAAAAGACTTAATGGCTTTTAAATATGTTGGAAGTGATGATATTTTAAGAAATACTTTTGCAGTTGTTTACAAAGGAAATCTTTACTTAAGCATAAAAGCATCTAATAAAAACGAAGCGAAGGAAATGAAAGGTGGTTTTATGATAGATTATTCAAAAAACTATTTCTTAAAAGTAAAGTTTGCAAATTCGGATTATTTTTACAGCGAAATATCTGCTATTCCTTCAGGTGAAGCAATTACAAAAATGGCTGTAGGAAGTTATTATGGAGCACCTTATAGGTTAAAATATATTTTATATCCTTTTATTTTATTTAATAATGAACAAAAATTTTATGCTGTAAAAAACTGTAAGAGATTTAATGAATATTTTGAAAATAAATTGAATAAAAGGATTCCTTGTGAAAAGGATAATGATTTTTTAGATGATGTAAGAAAACTAATGATTTTACAAGAATAAATAATTATAATAAATCAAAATCCATCTGATTTGCTTAATCATAGAGTTTAGATAGATAAAAAAATATCAATAACGCTAAAACCACTTCACAACGAAGTGGTTTTTCTATTTAATCAAAAAATCATCAACTCAAAACTTAATGATTTATTTTCCAATTTGTCCGTATCTTTGCGCAAACACAACAAAACAATGCAAATTTTAGACGGTATTAAACTGGCAAAAGAGATCAAACAAGAGATCAAGGAGCTGGTGCAGAATTACAAGGACCAAGGAGTTCGTGTACCACATTTGGGTGCAATTTTAGTAGGAGGTAATGGTGCTTCTCAAACCTATGTTGACAATAAAATCAAGGATTGTCATTTTGTAGGTTTCGAGTCATCAGAATTACGTTTGCCTGATACAATTTCTCAAGAAGATTTGATTGCAGAAATTGAAAAATGGAACAATGATGATACATTGGACGGATTTATCGTGCAATTACCATTACCAAAACACATCGATCAAGAAGCGGTTATCAATGCAATTGATCCTAAGAAAGACGTAGATGGTTTTCATCCAATGAATTTCGGTAAAATGGCATTAGAAATGGAAACATTTTTACCTGCTACGCCTTACGGAATTATGGAAATGTTAGAGCGTTACAACATTGATACAGCTGGTAAACATACAGTTGTGATTGGTCGTTCTCGCATCGTTGGTCGCCCAATGAGTATTTTGATGAGTAAAAACGGAAATCCTGGAAACAGTACAGTTACATTAACTCATTCGAAAACTCAAAATTTAGAACAATTTACAAAAGAAGCTGATATTGTGATCACTGCATTAGGTGTTCCAGGTTTCTTAAAAGCTGATATGGTAAAAGATGGAGCAGTTATCGTTGACGTAGGAATTACACGCGTTGATGACGAAACTAATCCACGAGGATTTAGATTAGCTGGTGATGTAGATTTTGATAATGTAAAAGAAAAAGCATCGTGGATAACGCCAGTTCCAGGAGGAGTTGGACCTATGACACGCGCTATGTTATTAAAAAACACATTGTTGGCATACAACAACAAAAAATAAAATTATGATACACATTGCATCAACAACTGCAGAAGAACAACAATTGATACAAGAAGGGAAATTATTGCCTGTAATGGAGCATTTTTACACTATTCAAGGTGAGGGAATGTACACAGGTGTGGCTTCTTATTTTATTCGATTAGGAGGTTGTGATGTAGGTTGCCATTGGTGCGATGTAAAAGATAGTTGGGATGCTGACAAGCATCCCTTAACTAATGTTGATGAATTGGTAGACTTGGCAACTTCTCAAGCCAAAACAATCATCATTACAGGAGGAGAGCCATTGATGTGGGATTTGACTTATTTGACAAAAAAACTACACGAGAAAGGTGCAAGAATCCATATTGAAACTTCGGGTGCTTATCCGTTGAGCGGAGAAATTGATTGGGTTTGTCTTTCTCCGAAGAAATTAATGTTGCCGTTAGACGAAGTTTGCGAAGCTGCAAATGAATTGAAATGTATTGTGTTCAATAATCACGATTTTCAGTTTGCTGAAGAACAAGCTGCTCGTGTTGGAAAAGATTGTATGCTTTTCTTGCAAACAGAATGGAGCAAACGTGACAAAAACCTTCCATTGATTGTGGAATATGTAAAAGAAAATCCGAAATGGCGTTATTCTTTACAAACACACAAATATTTGGATATTCCTTAGATATTTATCTGTTTAAAATCAGTTCTATTTAGACTGAGTAAACTTTTTTAAGTTACTGAATTTCATTATTTTTATATCAAACAAAAAATTGAAATAATGAAAAAAATAGCTTTGATGAGTTTCGCGGCAATTTTGATGATGAGCTGCGGAGGTTCTAAGAAAGATGAATCAACTCAACCAGAAATAGATTATAGTACAGCTCCATCAGAAGATGCTGAAACTTCTACAGCTACGCCTGCTACAAACAATCATATTGTTTTGAAAGCAAGTGATGATATGCGCTACGATAAAACTGAGTTTACAGTGAAAGCTGGCGAAGAAGTAACTTTAATCTTGATGAATGCTGGTGAAATGTCAAAAGAAGCAATGGGACATAATTTTATTTTATTAAAACCTGGTTCTGATGCTTCTGCTTTTGCAAATACAGCGGCTTCTGCTAAGGCGACAGATTATATTCCGACCGAATTACAATCAGAAATTATTGCACATACAAAATTATTAGGTGGTAAAGAAAATGATCAAATCAAATTTACTTTAGAAGAAGGTACATACGATTTCTTATGTTCTTTCCCAGGGCATTTTGCAACAATGAATGGAAAAATAAAAGCAGTTAAATAACAATAAAAAATGCGAGAAGTTTTTCTCGCATTTTTTTATGAATAGATTGAATGATTATTTCCAATAATTCCAAACTTTACCATCAAAAATGGCAACAGTTTTACTTGCTGTATCGTAACAAATCATTCCAGGATATGGACTTTTTACATTAATTTCAGGTTGATTAACCTTAGGTAAAATCATCGCATCTTTATCCGATTCTAAAACTAAAATTCCTGTTGCAGTCGTTGTTTCAGCTCCAATAATTACTCCATCACCTACTTCATTAGAAGAATTTGTTAATAAAGCTGTTTTTTCTCCAACATCACTTAACTCAACCCAAATACCATTCTCATACATTTTCACTTTAGAATCTGTTAAGTCAAAAGCAAAGGTTCCACCATTATTCGTTGCATCCAAACCTGTAGGTACAGTAGTAACAGCTGGTAAAATAATTCCATTTGTTGTTGATTCTTCGAAATCTAAAATTGTATTATTCCCATCCACTGCATTTTTACCAATTGACACTTGACCAAAAGAAATTGATGCAAAACCGCATAAAATAGCAGCGTATATTATATTTTTCATTTTTAATAATCTTTATTCGTTACAACTTTTTTCGATACAATGCCAAATAGTTCCGTTGTATAATTTGACACATTTTTCGGTTGTATCATACACAATCATTCCTTCTTTTGCATCAACAATTTTAGCTACATCAGCAGTTCTTGTAATGACAAAACCTTTTGTTGAAGATTCTAATGCTAAAAATCCATTTGGAATTGCAGTTGGCCAATTCTCTAATTTTGTTGACATGGTAGAAACTCCAACATTGGTAAAAGAAGTTGCTGTTGTTGTATTTGGTGTTTTCGTACAAGGTGTTCCGGGAGTTGGAGTTGTACTAAATGTAATTGTTGCAGAAGAACAAATCCCAATTAAGCTACATATTTGATATCTTAATCCTCCAACTGGTGGTATAAATCCACTTGCAAATGTAACAACACCTGTTTCTGTATTTAAAATCGCTTCCGCAGGCCATTCTCCAATTATAGAAATTGTAGAATTCTTGTTAGAGCCAGAAAGTGTAACTTTTTCACCACTTGTTCCGTATAAATCATTATCAATAATATTTATGCTAGAAGTAGTTGATAAATCTATATGGTCATCTGTTGCTTTAATTATATCATCAATTACAACATTAGTATCTGGACAGTCATACTCTGTACCAGTTTCTGTTGTTTCTTCTAATGTAATATCATCTACAAAAAAATCATTACCACTATTTGAAGATATATTATTTCTTAGAGCAATAGCTATATTAATACAATTTGCGTCATTCGGAGCTTTAAAAGTCCATGTTTTTTGTTCCCAAGTATTTTCAGCACTTAATTTCATCACATTATCCGCTCTATCAGAAAAATCAGTAATATTATGATCAATGTTGGATGATCCTAATACTTTTTCTGTTAGTATATCTTGTGCTTCAAAATTTACTCCCACTATTTTTCCTCCTGCTCCATATAACCAAGCAGATAATTTATAAGTTTTCCCAGGTTCTAATTGTACTACTCGACGGTAATATTGGTTAAGAACCATACCTCCATTTACTACCAATACAGCTCCATCCAAAGATCCATCAGTATGATCTGCTGGTTTTGGATTTTGATTGTACCACCATTCTCCAATCCATCCAATATTATTACCATCTGGCATTACTTTAGTCATATCATAAATATGGCTAGGTGCTATTACGGCATAAAAACCATTATCAATATTCCACACATCCTGGTTATAACTACCTTTATTTGTACCATAAGTATTGGTTGAAGGTAAAGTTGATAAATCAGACAAATATTTATCTGCAAGTCGATAAAAAGAAGATCCGTGTTTGAAGAAGCCTAAACTTCCATCTTTTCCTGTTTGTGGTACATATTGAGATGATGTTCTTATTGTACTTTTCCCAAAATCTTCTTTGAAGATAACAGTTTGCGCACTCAAATTGCATGTAATCATCACTACAATTGCGCTTATTATTTTTCTTAAATTGTTCATTTATAACTATATTATTAAAACTAATACAGTAGATTTAGTTGATGGTTTTACGAAAGAAAAATAAATAATGGAGGTGGACGAGTTAAAATGTTATCGATTACATTTATTCGAATATGAATAAAAGAATTATTAATCGAAAGTAAATTATTAGAAATATCAGACAGATTTATTTTAAAAATCGAATTTGTCCTCGCTACTTTTTGATGATATTTATAAAAATTTTCTTTTAAAACTATTTTCCCCGAGCTATCAGGAAGATTACAACCAGATAAAATTTTTATTTTAGACGATAAAATAGCTGTTTTTGGCTTGTAGACATGTTCTTTTTGTTGCTTATTCTCATTTTTAACGACTAAAACCTTTTTGAGTTTTTTAGGTTTAGTAATCGTCTTTTTTTCGACAGTGGTTTTGTTTATGGTTTTATCTACTGTTATTTTTTCTAATAAATTCGTTTCCGTATTCTTAGATATAAAAATAAGTATTTGACCACTTTCGACTATTGTATCTTTTTGGTAACCAAAAAGAATAGTAGAAAACATCAAAAAAAAATAGAAGTCCTATATTTCTATATCTGAGAAAATAATTCATTAAATTATTAAAAATAACTAGAGATAGTAGGAAGAGAAGTGGGTAAAGCCTAAAGCTATACGAAAGTAAAGTATTTATATATATTATCTCGTTTAAAAACTCTTATATAAAACTGTTTTTAATCATTAAAAATAAAAACTAATAAACATAGATTAAACATTTATTTTATATGTCAAATATAGTTTTGGCACAAATATTGAATTATATTAATCGTATAAGATTTAGTAGAGTAAATTTTGTCCTCATGTGTTAATTTTAAGCCTGTTTCTCAACAGGCTTTTTTATTTTACAACAATTTATTATTCAAATATTTAACACTTATTTCAAATATTTTTATCCTATAATTTCATAACTTGTTAGTCACAATCAAAAAATACTTTATTATGGGAAAGAATGTAGCACATCAAATTGTAGAATTACTAGAAAAAGCGAACATAAAACGTGTTTATGCAGTAACTGGTGATAGTCTCAATTTTTTTAATATCGCAGTTAAACAAAGTGACAAAATTGATTGGGTTCATGTAAGACATGAAGAAGCTGGTGCAATAGCTGCAACTGCCGAATCAGAATTAAATGGGATTGGATGTTGCGCTGGAAGTTCTGGTCCTGGTCATGTACATTTAATTAACGGAGTTTATGAAGCGCATAAATCAAGAACTCCTTTAGTTGTAATTGCCTCTACTCTGCCTACAATAGAATTTGGTACAGATTATTTTCAGGAAACGAATACTATTAAACTTTTTGATGATTGTAGTTGTTATAATCAAATTATTACTCGAGCAGAACAAGTTCCTAGAATGGTACAAACAGCTATACAACATGCTATTTCAAAAAAAGATGTTGCAATTATTGGACTTCCAGGAGATATTGCAGAAATGGAAGCCGTTGAAAGTAATTATACCTCGAATTTCTATTTCAATCAACCTATTATTACTCCAAATAAAACTGAATTAAGAGAAGCTGCTTCTATTATAAATGATGCTAATAATATTACCTTATTCTGTGGAATTGGCGCATCTCAAGCAAATGAAGAAGTTATAAAACTTTCTCGTCATTTGCATGCTCCAGTTGGATATTCGTTCAAAGGAAAAATGAGTATTCAACCCAATAATCCAAATGAAATAGGAATGACAGGATTACTTGGTCAACCATCTGCTTATCATGCTATGCACAAAGCTGATTTAATTATTTTGATTGGGACCGATTTTCCTTATAAAGATTTTATTCCAACAGATAAAAAAATCATTCAAATTGATTCAGATGGCTCTAAACTTGGACGAAGAGCTAAAATTGATTTAGGATTAGTCGGAAATGCAAAAGAAACAATTAACGAATTAATTGAGTTATTAGAACCAAAGCAAGACAAAGATTTTTTGGATAGTCAATTAGAAATGTACAAGAAAGTTCTTGAAAGCAAAATGACATTTGTTCATGAAAAAGGAAAAGAAAATGCCATTCAACCCGAATATGCAGCTTATTTATTAGATGAGTTAGCTACAAAAGATGCCATTTTTACAGTTGATACAGGAATGTGTTGTGTGTGGGGAGCACGTTATATAACGGGTACGGGAGAGCGAAAAATGTTAGGATCTTTCAATCATGGTTCTATGGCAAATGCAATGCCTCAAGCGATTGGTGCACAAATGGCATATCCTGATAGACAAATTATTGCTATGTGTGGTGATGGTGGAATCTCAATGTTATTAGGAGATTTAGCAACCATCAAACAATATAATCTACCTGTTAAACTTATTATTTTTAATAATAGAACATTAGGAATGGTTAAATTGGAAATGGAAGTTGCTGGTTTACCTGACAATGAAACAGATATGGAAAATCCTGACTTTACTTTGATTGGAAAAGCAATGGGAATAGAAAGCGAATCAGTTAAAAATCCTGATGATTTACCTGATGCAATCGGAAGAGCTTTTGCTCATAATGGACCGTATTTATTAAATGTATTTACAAATCCAAACGCTTTAGCAATGCCTCCAAAAGTAGATCTTGATCAAATGATTGGAATGACAAAATCTATGGCAAAACTAATGTTAGGTGGAAAAATGGATGAAGTAATGGAAACGATTAAATCCAATTATAAACATTTAAAAGATTTATAATGAATCAATCATCATCTATCACACAATCAAGTAAAAAACTTTTCATCATTGCATGGGTTTTAGGCTTAGTCTTCTATTTCATTGATTACGCAACTCGTTCTGCGCCTTCATTAATGATCACAGATTTGGCTCAGAATTTCAACATTTCTAAAGAAAATTTAGTTTCTCTCATTGGAACATATTATTACACCTATTCGATATTCGCTTTAATTGCTGGAATATGTTTAGACAAATTTGGTGCAAGATATTCGATGTTTGCAGGATGTTTTATACTCGGAATAGGATGTATTTTATTTATCGCTTCCTCCCAATTTGCTGGAACAACAGGCAGATTATTACAAGGAGCGGGTAGCGCATTTGCTTTTCCTGGTTGTGTCTATTTAGCAACCAAAGGATTCTCTTCAAAATCTTTAGCAACAGCAATAGGCTTCTCTCAATGTATAGGAATGCTTGGTGGAGCGGCAGGTCAATTTGTGGTTGCGCCATTATTAGAAAATGGTTTTGGATATAAAACATTTTGGATAATTGCTGGAGTTTTATGTATAATTCCAGCTGTAGCAATGCTGTTCATAACTCCAAAATCGTCTGAAGAAGAGATCGAAAAAAGTAAACAAACCTCTTTTATTGAACCTTTCAAAATTATTTTCAGCAATCCAAATTCTTGGTTAACTGGTATTATTTCTGGATTATTATTTATACCGACAACGATTTTTGCCATGACTTGGGCTGTTCCTTTTTTCAAATTAGACTTAGGTTATGATGCTCACACTGCTGCTATGACTGCTGCTATGGCGTCACTAGGCTGGGTAGTTGGATGTCCATTGATGGGTTATGTAACGGATAAAATAGGAAAAAGAAAACCTGTTATTCTTTTTGGTTGTATCGGAATGATCTTGATGTTTTTACAACTCATTTATCTTCCAGATTTAATTCCAATAAAAGTTACATTTTTCGTTTTTGGGCTTTTCTCTGGAGTCGCAATGATTCCATATTCGGTTATCAAAGAAGCTAATCCAGATTATGTAAAAGGCTCTGCTACTGGAGTTCAAAACTTTTTGACGTTTGGTGTAACTTCTCTAGTAAATCCTGTTTTTGCTAAATTATATGGAAACGAAATTGTAAATGTTACGGATAAAACTGGACATTATCATCAAGCAATTTGGTTTTGGATCATCGGAATATTTATTGCCATTATTCTAACCTTATTTTTAAAAGAAACTGGTCACAAAAATTCATAAAAAAATCCGCTCATTGAGCGGATTTTTTAGTAATTATATTGATAAATTATTTTCTCCAATATTTATAAGCATTGATTAATCCATTTGTAGAAGCATCATGAGAAGTAACTTGCTCATCATTTTCTAACTCTGGTAAAATCACATTTGCTAATTGTTTTCCTAACTCTACTCCCCACTGATCAAAAGAGAAAATATTCCAAATAACTCCTTGCACAAAAATTTTGTGTTCGTACATCGCAATTAAATTTCCTAAAACTTTTGGAGTCAACACTTCATATAAAATTGAGTTTGTAGGACGATTTCCTTCAAAAATTTTGAAAGCAGTTAAGAAATCAATTTCTTCTTTCGATTTCCCTGCTTTTTCCAATTCAGCAACAACTGTTTCTTCATCTTTCCCAAAAGCTAAAGCTTCTGTTTGAGCAAAAAAGTTTGATAATAATTTTGCATGATGATCGCCTAAAACATTCAATGAATTAGCACCTGCAATAAAATCGGCTGGAATTAATTTTGTTCCTTGATGGATTAATTGATAAAAAGCATGTTGTCCATTTGTTCCTGGTTCTCCCCAAATAATTGGTCCCGTTTCATAATCCACTTTTTTCCCATCTCGACCAACATATTTACCATTCGATTCCATATCACCTTGCTGAAAATATGCTGCAAATCGCGATAAATACTGCTCATAAGGTAACAAAGCAACCGAATCTGCACCAAAGAAATTGTTGTACCAAATTCCTAAAAGCGCTAATACAACCGGAATATTTTGATCTAAAGTTTCTGTTTTGAAATGCACATCCATTTCATGCGCTCCCTCTAACAATTCTTCGAAATTATCGAAACCAACTGCCAAAGCAATGCTCAAACCAATCGCACTCCACAATGAATAACGACCGCCAACCCAATCCCAAAACTGGAACATATTTGCCGTATCAATTCCGAAATTTGCAACGCCTTCTGCATTGGTTGATAACGCAACAAAATGTTTCGCAACATCAGCTTCTTGCGCATCAGAATTCAAAAACCATTCTTTCGCAGAAAAAGCATTTGTCATTGTTTCTTGCGTCGTAAAAGTTTTTGAAGCAACTATAAATAAAGTTGTTTCTGGATTTATTGCTTTAAAAGTTTCTGCTAGATGAGTTCCATCAATATTCGAAACAAAATGAATATTCAAACGAGTTTTATAATGTTTCAACGCTTCCGTCACCATCACAGGTCCAAGGTCAGAACCTCCAATTCCAATGTTGACAACGTCTGTAATTTCTTTTCCTGAAAAACCTTTCCATTCACCCGAAATTACTTTTTCCGAAAAAGATTTCATCTGATCTAACACCTCATTAATTTGAGGCATCACATCTTTTCCGTCAACCAAAACTTCTTCATTAGAGCGATTACGTAAAGCTGTATGCAAAACAGCTCGTTTTTCTGTCACGTTGATGACATCTCCTTCAAACATTTGCTGAATTGCCGTATCAACATCCATTTCTTTCGCCAAATCAACCAAAAGTTGAATCGTTTCTGCATTAATTCTATTTTTTGAATAATCTACTAATAATGAAGGATATTGAATTGAAAATTTTTCAAAACGATTTGCATTTTGAGCAAATAATTCTTTGATTGATGTATGCTGAATCGTTTGAAAATGTTGTTCTAAAGCATTCCAAGCCTTTGTAGTTGTTGGATTGATTGTATTTAAAGCCATAATATTTTTAGTATTCTTTCCTTAACAAATTTAATCATTTCAACTTCATCTCAAAATCAATGTTGTCACGATAACGTTGTAGGAAACAAAAATTTAAGAAATAATTATCAATCTTCTCATGTAACCTTTTTAAAAACAATTCGTCTTATAACCAAAACAATAAAATATGCGCAACTATTTTTTTATATTAATCGTAACAATTTGTACAATTCTTCAAGCTCAAATTAAATTAAAAGGAAGTGTAAAAGACAGTAATAATTTGCCAATTTCATATTGTTCGATTGGAATAAAAAATTCAGAAGTTGGAGCAATTACAGATGAAAATGGTAACTTTTCTATCGAAATTCCAGAAAATCTATCTAAAAGTCAATTAATTTTTGATGCATTAGGTTATGATGAAATTTCAAAATCTATAGAAGAAGTTCAACAGAATTCAATTATAATCTTGAATGAAAAATCAATTTCATTGTCAGAAGTTACGCTTAAAACAGAAAAAATGAAAGAGAAAATTATTGGTCAAAAAACTCGTCCAATGCTTACTTTTTCTAAAATGTTTAATCAAAATGTACCAACAATTGAACAAGGAAATATTTTTGAAATTTACCCAAATACAAAACTAAATGCATTTAATTTTCATATTATTCCAAGTTCCAAATATGAAGAAATCACGTTAAAAGTTAATATTTACGTTGTTAAAAATGGTTTGCCAACAGAATCGCTTTTAGATGAAAATATTATTTATAAAACATCTACAACTGGATGGCAAAAAATTGATTTAACACCATATAAATTTCGATTCAAAAATGTGGATAAAATAGCTGTGACACTACAATTAGTTGATTATAAAAAGCTTGCTCAAGAAGATTTTGTTTTTGGTGTTTCTGCTAAAAAATCTTTAGCAAAAGACTTGTTGTTTAGATATCAAAGTCAAGGTAATTGGGAAGCTTCTGCAGGGGTTTTTATAGCTAACTTAGATATTTTATATTCAAAAGATAAATTGACTATAAATGAGGAAAAGCCTGAAGAAATTGATGCAAAAACGAAAGAATTAATTTCATATTATCAACATAAAGAGAGTGCTAAAAAGTCGATTTATGGAAAAAATAAGTCAGGAAAATATATTGATATAAATGATGCGAAAATTTATTATGAAGAATATGGACAAGGTGAGCCTTTGATATTTCTACATGGAAATAATGGAAGTATAGAAGATTTTTATCAACAAATTCCATTTTTTGCCAAGCATTATCGAGTAATTGTTGTTGATACGCGTGGGCAAGGAAGAAGTACCGATTTGACAAATACTCCATACACTTACGAAGAATTTGCAAACGATTTATTTCAAGTCATTCAAAAACTTAATCTAAAGAAAGTCAATCTTGTTGGTTGGAGTGATGGTGGAAATACAGCTTTAATTTTTAACGTTCAACATTCT
>NZ_JAOCFS010000010.1:0-89710 GCF_029842105.1 Empedobacter sp. GD03797 | reverse complement strand
CATCGTATCCCTTTTTTAATTTAAGCAATAAACAATTTTTAGTATTGAATATCAATTAAAGATTTTAACGGAATCAAAACTCCATTCTTAATTTGTAAAAATTTATCCGTAACAGACCAAACAGTCGTCTCAATTTTCTTAGGACCTTGATCTGTCTGAAATGTAATATATGCTTTCGATTTGAATTCGTTTCCTAATCTTACTGCACCATTCAATTTGTTTGCCTCTACCGTTACTTCGTCTTTTGGCGCGTCTAAAAATTTATAGTTTCTTACTTCTTCTTTTTCGATAAGTTCTGCTTTCATCATTTTTTTAAATTTTGGTTAATTTAATCTTCCATAACACATGTATGAAATTAATCATATTTTTCAATAAACCATAACTTTCGTCATATTTTTTTGAACTTAATTAGAATTATTCAAAATACAGACCAAAATCAATTTTATGAAATTAAAATTTCATTAGAATATTAATCTTTTCTTCAACATATTAATCTGAAATAATATTATAGAAATCACTAAATTTGCAGAATGTCAGACGAAAAGAAATTTAAATCCGGTTTTGTAAACATCATAGGAAATCCAAATGTTGGAAAATCTACTTTGATGAATATGTTGATGAAAGAGCGTTTGGTTATCGCAACACACAAAGCGCAAACTACGCGTCATCGTATCAAAGGTATTTTGACAGGAGAAGATTATCAGATTGTATTTTCGGATACGCCTGGTGTTTTGGATCCTGCTTATGAGCTGCAAACAAAAATGATGGATGCAGTTAATGAATCGTTGGTGGATGCTGATGTGATTCTTTATGTTGTAGAAATTGGAGAAAAACGATTGAAAAATGAACAAGTTTTCGAACGTCTGCAAAAAACATCTACACCAATTATTTTATTGTTGAATAAAATTGATACAGCTACGCCGGATCGATTGAATGAAGCGGTAGAATATTGGCACGAATTATTGCCAAAAGCAGAGATTTTACCTATTTCGGCAAAAGAAAACGTGAATGTAGATTTGTTGATTAATAAGATCAAAGCAATTATTCCAGAAGGGCCACAATATTATCCAGAAGATCAATTAACAGACCGTTCGGAGCGTTTTATTGTAAACGAAGTAATTCGTGAAAAGATTTTATTAAACTATCAAAAAGAGATTCCATATTCTGTTGAGGTAGTAACAGAGCGTTTCAAAGAAGATTTGAATTTAATTTCTATCGAAGCTGAAATTTTTGTAGAACGCGATTCTCAGAAAGGAATTATTATTGGACATAAAGGAGAGTCTTTATCGAAAGTAGGAAAAGAAGCAAGAGAAGAGTTAGAAAAATTCTTTGATAAAAAAGTATTCTTGAAACTTTTCGTGAAAGTGCGAAAAGATTGGAGAAGCAAAGAGAATGATTTGCGTCGTTTTGGTTATTAAAAACGGTTAAAAAATAGATAAGTCTTGAGAAATCAAGACTTTTTTTGTGGCTTTACCTAAATTTTAGTTGTAAATTTATAGAACAAAATCTATTCTAGAATTTAATTATTATGGCTAAAATATTATTTCCAACCGATTTTTCGGAAACAGCGAACAATGCTTTTTTGTATGCGTTAAACCTTGCAAAAGTTCTTAAAACAGATATTAAGTTAGTTTCGGTACAATCAAATCTTAAAAATTATCTTGAAGTTACAGAAGAAAACTTCGAAAATTATATCAATAAACTTAAAAATATTGCAAAAGAAAATAACCTTGAACATGTAAAAATAGAGAGTTCTTTGGTTGTTGGCGATTTGTTGTTAATGATTTTGGATATTATCAACAAAGATGATATACAATATGTGGTGATGGGAACGAATGGACAAAATAGTTTAGGCAAAAAGTTTTTTGGCTCTAATACTGTAAATGTCATTAATAATTCGCCTGCGCCTGTGTTGGTTGTTCCAAATAATGTGAAATTTAAAGAAGAAAGAAATTTTGCTTATGCTACATTGTTTAATCAAAAAGAGACAAAAGCTTTGGCGCAAATGGAAGAAGTGACAAAACGTTACGATAAATTGTTGAACATTGTACATGTTGATGACAAATCGATTACTCCGCAAATGTTAAGCGTAAAAAAAGAATGGGAAGAAGAATATCCTGAAGCGATGATTACAATTGAACCGAGTAAAGATGTAGAAGGTGGTTTAATCAATTATTGTATGAAAAACAATATCGATGTATTAGGCGTTGTTCACCGTGAATTATCATCTTTCGAAAGATTATTTACAATCAATCATAGCCAACGATTATTGTCGAGTGCAAATGTAGCGTTATTGGTTTTTCAGGAAAGTAAATAAATTAAAAACATAAAACTTAAAGCGGAGAATTCTCCGCTTTTTTGATTGGCTAAATTTTTGCAACAAATTTCTCAAAACACTTTTATGACGGAACTTCAGAAAATACAAAACCTCAAAAAACATAAAGCTATTGCGACAGGATTATTCATTTTGATGGCTTTTATTTACTTTTTGATGGTTTATCTAAGTCAGCATTCATCTGCGAAATGGATTGGATATGTGGAAGCATTTGCCGAAGCAGCAATGGTTGGTGCACTTGCCGATTGGTTTGCGGTTACGGCTTTGTTCAAATATCCGCTTGGACTTAAAATTCCGCATACAAATTTGATCGAAAATAGTAAAAATGCGATTGGAGATAATTTGGGACAGTTTGTAACTGAGAATTTTTTGACACCATCTACAATTCGTCCATATATCGAGAAATTAGAAGTTGTAAAATACGCAGCAGATTGGTTGAATAAAGCTACGAATCAAGAAATGTTGCAAGAAGAATTGATTAATTTCTCCAAGAAAATTGTCAAAGATTTAGATGATAAAGATGTCGTTGATTTTATAACCTTGAAAGGTGATGAGATTTTGAAACAATTTGATTTACCTGAATTAGTTTCGTCAAGTTTAGAATACATTTTAGAAAAGGAAAAACACGACGAAATTTTAGAAGCAATCATTCCAAAAGCGAAAGAGTATATCTTAGAAAGTGATTTGATTATTAAAGATAAATTAAATGAAAAACATCCTGTCATTTCATTTTTTGCTGGTAAAAAAATATCGAAAGGAGTAGTGGAAGGCGTAGTGAGTTTTTTGGATGAGGTTGCAGAAGATAAAGAACATCCAATTCGTCATAATATCGAACGAATTATCCGAGAAAATATTCAGAATATAAAAGAATCTCCCGATTGGAAATTTAGGTTAGAATCGCTTCGAGATGATTTTATCACAAAAGAACGATTGAATGATTATGCTTTGGATTTGTGGTTGGCGATTAAACAAAATTTGACCGAAAGTTTTGATGATGAAAATTCTGCAATGCAAGTTTACATTAAGAAAAATATAAAAAAATTGACCGAAAATTTGAATGATAACCAAGAAATGATTGATAAGATTAATGGTTGGGTGCGTCATTTTATTTACCGTATGATTTTACGAAATGTCAAAGAAGTGGAAAGTTTGATTAGTAATACGGTTGATAAATGGGAAGGAAAAGAGTTGAGCGAAAAGCTAGAATTGGAAGTTGGGAAAGACTTGCAATTTATTCGGATTAACGGAACGTTGGTTGGAGGACTTGTTGGTTTAGTTATTTACACGATTACGCAATTGGTATTTCATTAAAATATAAAAGCTCGAGAATTTCTCGAGCTTTTTCAATTAACAACTATAAATATTACTTAACTAAATTAAGTTTTTCATCTGCTTTCCAAATTCTATATTCTAAAGTATAACCTTTTGGTACGTAAACTACAATTGGTAATTTGCTATTGTAACGCGTTTGAATAGATTGTGCGTGTATAATTTTTTCGACAGATTTATTGTCAAAACATCCCATTAAAGTTCCTCCAACGTTACCATTTGATTCGAAATTGAAATAATCATAACCCCAACCATCAACAGTTTTTTGTTCAAAGACTCCTGCTAAGAAAAAATGATTACAAGAATCAACCAATGTTTTTTTACCTGCGAAAATTTCTACACTATAATTATCTTCGTTAGGTAAAGTTTTCAACGTGATAATTTTTTGTTCATATCCATCTTTTGCTTTTGGATACATTGAATAATCTATTTTCATATTTTTTTGCGCGAATGTTAGCATAACCATTAATAATGCTAAAACGCTAAATACTTTTCTAAGTTTCATACTAATTTGATTTTATTTGTTTTCTATTAGTAAGATGCAAAAGTTGGGTGAATGGTTGTGCGAGGGAATGTTAAATATTTGTGAAATAAAAAAAGACAATCAATTTGATTGTCTTTTTTGCTCCTCCTCTTGGGCTCGAACCAAGGACCCTCTGATTAACAGTCAGATGCTCTAACCAACTGAGCTAAGGAGGAGTATCGTTATCGATATTGTGTTGCAAATATAGAGCAAATTTTATTACTTCCAAATCTTAAAAGTATTTTTTTTCGTTCTACAAGTCGCATTAATAGACAACTCTTTGAAAATGAATCAGAAATAATTCAAAAAAAATTATTCATAATGACGAAAAATTCCTTGTTGTGTTGCCGTCCACAATGGTGCTTCTTTATTTGCTGCTTTTAGTGCGCTTGCTGCCCACGTATTACACGTAAAAAATAAGCTGTAACTTCCTTTTGCTTCGTAAAACGAATCACTATTTCCATAAACAGCATCCGTTTTTATTAATTCGACTTTGTTATTTTTATCTAAATCAAATGATTGCTTGATGTAAACAATTAATTTTTGATATTCCTCCAAGTTCATGTTTACTTTTTTACAATCTTCTCCCAACGTCATTTTATCATAAAAAGTAGTATGCATCGCCGAATCTCCCAACCAAAATGCAGCATTGAAAGCAGTAGAAAATTTCAAATCTTTCCATTCTGGTGTATCCAAATAGAAACCTTTATCACCCCAACCAAAGGCAATATATTTGTATTCTTTTTTCGATTTCGTATCTGAAAAAGGCACAAAAGTCGACCAATCAATCGCTTTAGATTTTACTGGAACCACAATATCCGTATGTACGCCATTTGTAAAAATATACGCTGTGATTTGATCATTAGGCTTTTCTTTTTGCTTATTCACTGGAATTAATGGCAGCAAAACTACTGCAAGTAAATACACCACAGTCAGTAAAACTAAAGCACCTAAAGTTTTGAGTAGAATTCGAAAGATTTTTTTCATAGTATTTTGTTGAGTAACGAATATAAATAAAAAAACCTCGCAATTGCGAGGTTTTTTTTAATTTGATTCGTTGTAAAGTGTATTATGATCTTTATCCAAGAAATTAAATTGTAAGTATTTGTACGCATCTCTTGGTACAATCTTAATCCACTTTTTATGCTTAAAAAACCATTTCATCTGAATGCTTGGCAATCCATGTTGTAAATAAGCAGCTACGAAAGGATGCACGTGCAACGACATTTTTCGTAAATCCTTATCTTTTCTATCAAGGATATTCAAGAGCACTTGTTCAATTTTATCAATTGTAACGATAGGTGCTTCAACTTCATTCGATTCTTGGTTAGGATTTTCTTCAGTTGTAACGAAATTCACTTCTGGGCGAACGCGTTGTCTTGTAATCTGAATCAATCCAAATTTACTTGGTGGCAAAATCTTATGTTTTGCTTTATCTTTCGCCATTTCAGCTCTCAGATGTTCGAACAATTCTTTCTTATGTTCTACATCCGTCATGTCAATAAAATCGACCACAACAATTCCTCCCATATCACGTAATCGCAACTGACGTGCAATTTCAGAAGCAGCAATTTTGTTTACGGCAAAAGCTGAATCTTCCTGATTTTTAGAATTACGAGAAATATTTCCCGAATTCACATCAATTACGTGTAACGCTTCTGTATGTTCAATCACAAGATATGCACCTTTAGATTGTGGAATAGTTACCGTTTTACCAAAAGCTTGTTTAATTTGTCTTTCGACATTAAACTTTTCAAAAATTGGAACAAATGGATCGTCATATTCTTTTACCAAATTAATTTTATCTGGTGCAATAACTTCCAAATATTCGCGCATTTCGTCAGCTAATTCATCATCATCAACAGAAATTTTAATAAAATCATCATTAAAATTATCTCTCAAAATAGAAGAAGCTCTGTCCATTTCGCTAAGAATTTTAGCTGGCGCTTTCTTTTTCTGAAGATTTTTGAAGATTTGAGTCCATTTGTTTAACAAATAAGCCAAATCTGCTTGTAATTCTTCTGCGTTCTTCTCTTCGGCAACTGTTCTGATAATAACTCCGAAGCCTTCTGGTGTTAAACCTTCTAAAATTTTGATTAAACGATCGCGTTCTGGTTTTTGTTTGATTTTTTGCGAAATCGAAACACGTTCCGAAAATGGAACTAAAACTAAATATCGACCAGCAATTGAAATTTCAGAAGTAATTCTTGGTCCTTTCGTATGGATTGGTTCTTTTGTAATTTGAACCAAAACGGAATCACCTGGTGCAAAGATTTCTGTAATTTGTCCATCTTTGTCAATCGGCTCTTCCATACGGAAGTTCTTCAATTTTTCGGTTTTGTACGTGCCATTTGCTACAATTTTGTTGTATGCATTTGACGAGCGTATTTGTGGACCTAAGTCATGATAATGTAAAAATGCATCTTTCGAATAACCAATGTCAACAAAGGTTGCATTTAAACTGGGAGCTAATTTTTTGATTTTACCCAAGTAAATGTCGCCAACTGCAAAGCCATCATTTGCAGTATCTTGATGAAATTCCATCAAGCGACCTTCATCTAAAACTGCGATGCGTACTTGATCAGCTAAGGCTGAAATCACTAATTCTTTACTCATCAAAAAATTATGTTTTTAAAAATGATAAAAGCACTTTCCAAAATTTCCATTGAAAAGTGCTATCTTGTAAAAAGACTAAATTATTAATAGCTTAGCTACTAATTATTTTTTCTTTTTGTGTCTGTTAAGACGACGACGTTTTTTGCGTTTGTGCGTCGCTACCTTATGTCTTTTACGTTTTTTTCCGCTTGGCATGATACAATTATTTTATTGTTATTTGATTACGTTTGCTTCGCTAGTCTTTACATCTTCGATGAAAGTCTTAGCTGGTTTAAATGTAGGAACGTTGTGTGCTGGGATAATGATAGAAGTTCCTTTCGTAATGTTTCTACCAGTTTTTTCAGCTCTAGTTTTAATAGTAAAAGAACCAAATCCTCTTAAGTATACATTTTCTCCTTCTACTAATGATTTAATCACCTCCTCCATAAACGATTCTACCACTCTTTGAGTATCGCTCTTTTCAAGTCCTAATTTACCTGAAATGTTATTTACTATTTCTGCCTTTGTCATAATTCCTCTTATTATTCTTAAATTTGAAAGCGGGTGCAAATATAACGATAGTATCCCAACAAAAAAAGATTTTTTCAGTTTTTATGAACTTCAACTATCTGATTTTGTCATATTTTGACAAAAATAAACGAGATTTACCTTGGCGTCATACAAAAGACCCATTTCACATTTGGTTGTCGGAAATTATTCTCCAACAAACAAGGGTTGACCAAGGTATGAAATTTTACAATAATTTCATACAAGAATTTGAGACTATTTTCGATTTGGCAAATGCCGACGAACAAAAAGTCCTAAAACTCTGGCAAGGACTAGGTTATTATTCCCGTGCCAGAAATTTGCACTTCACGGCAAAGACGATTGCTGATGAATTAAATGGACAATTTCCGAATAATTTCAAAGATTTAAAAAAGCTAAAAGGAGTAGGAGATTACACTGCTGCTGCAATTGCATCTATTGTATATGATGAATCTGTTCCTGCTGTAGACGGAAATATGTTTCGAGTTTTTGCGCGATATTTTAATATTACAGATGATATAAGTTCGCCAAAAACAAAGAAGATTTTCTGGGATTTGGGCTTAGAAATCATTGATAAAAAACGTCCGGGTGATTTTAATCAGGCGGTGATGGATTTGGGAGCAACGATTTGTACACCAAAACAACCAAAATGCGAAATTTGTCCACTTAATGAGTCTTGTGAAGCGCTTCGATTAAATAAAGTCAACGAATTGCCAATAAAATTGAAAAAGACAAAAGTTTCGAATCGTTTTTTACACTTTATTCTCATCGAAAATGAAGATAAAATTGCCTTGTCTAAACGAATTGGGAATGATGTTTGGAAAAATTTATTCACTTTTCCAAAAATCGAAACTGAAACTGATTTATTGGATAAAGGTTGGATTTTAGATCAAAATCTTGAAAATAATCTAACTTTTATCGAAGAAGAGAAACACATTTTGTCGCATCAAAATTTATTTATAAAATATTGGAAATTAAATGTATCTTTAAGAGATATAACAAATTTGCAAGCCGAAAATGATTTTGAAATGATTGCTTTAAACGATCTCGAACATTATCCGCTTCCAAAACCAATAGAAAAATTTATAAATAAACATTATTTGGATTAACTTTGTAAGTAACAAGCCACTAAAAACCTATTACAACTATGAATGGAACAACGAATAAAGTACTTTTGATCGGAAATTTGGGTGATGATGTAAAATTGCATCATTTTGACGAACAGAATTGTATTGGACGATTTCCTATTGCAACGACAGAATCTTACATCTCTAGAACGGGAGAGCGAATTACAGAAACAGAATGGCACAATATTGTGACACGCAATAAATTGGCAGAATTATGTGATCGTTATCTGAAAAAAGGAGATAAAGTTTTTGTTGAAGGACGCATTAAAACCCGAAAATGGGACGATAACGGACAAACGCGTTATACAACAGAAATCGTAGCAAATTCAATCGAGTTTTTGACACCAAAAATTGACAATGAACAACGTCAAGCCATGCAAAATGATCAGAACAAAATTCAGCAAAGTCAACAAAACACAACAGTTGTCGAGCCGCCTTTTATAGATGAAGGAGAAGACGATTTGCCTTTTTAGAAATTAAAAAATTAAATGAATTTTACAAAACTTAACGTTTTACGTTATACAATGAATTTTAAAACTATAATAGCATTATGTAGTAGTGCTATTTTTTTTGTGTCGTGCAATAAAAGCGAAGAAGTTGCCAAACCATTAGGACAAGTTCGTCTCGAATATCCGCAGCAAACTTATCTATCATTCAAAGAAAATGTGCCTTATACTTTTCAATATTCAAACTTTGGGAAGGTAATTGTGGGGAAAAAACCAAACTCTTTCAATATTGTTTATCCACGAATGAAAGCAACAATTTACCTGACATATTTTTCGGTTCAGTCACCACAAGATTTAATCGTTCAAATAAAAGAAAGTGAGAGTTTCGTGCAAGAACAGACGGTTAAAGCCAGTTTTATTTCGCCACAAGAATTTTCTTTTCCAGAAAAAAAGGTTTTTGGTACTATGTATGAATTAGGAGGAGAATCGGCGATTAATATTCAATTTCATGCGACGGATAGTGTAAAGAATTTTTTAGCAGGTTCGGTTTATTTCAAAACTCAACCAAAACCTGATTCTTTAGCTCCAGCAGTTGATTACATCAAAAAAGATGTAAAAAAATTGTTAGAAACCTTAGAATGGAAAAAATAAACAGCTTTGATAAATAAATTCGATTAATTTTGTAATCGTTTAATAAAATTAGAACATAAATAAATTTAAAACAATATGTTAATACAGATAGCTACCTTAATGCTTAGTTTGATGCTTTTAGTAATGTTGCACGAGCTAGGACATTATGTAACAGCGCGATGGTTTGGCGTTCGTGTCGAACGTTTCTTTTGTTTTTTCGATGTGAAATTTGCAATTTGGAAAAAGAAAATTGGTGATACTGTTTACGGTATCGGTTGGTTGCCTCTTGGAGGATACGTAAAACTTTCGGGAATGATTGACGAAAGCATGGATTTGGAACAAATGAAACAAGAGCCAAAACCATGGGAATTTCGTGTAAAACCAGCTTGGCAACGATTAATCATCATGTTAGGAGGTATTATTGTAAATATCATTTTAGCGATGATTATTTATACTATTTTATTTATTTCTCAAGGAAAAAGCTTTGTTGATGTAAACAAAATGCAATATGGAATCGAAGCGAATGCAACGCAAACTAAATTCGGCTTGCAAAAAGGTGATATTCCAGTTGGTGTAAATGGTGTTAAATATCAAGCATTAAATGAAATAGGAAAAGAAGCCTTGTTAGGTGGTGAAACTTTAGATGTAAAACGTCAAGGAAAAGAAGTTTCTTTACCAATTACAGAAGATTTCAGAACTGAAATTTTAAACGCTAAAGGCGCTTTCTTTATTCCTCAAATGCCAACTGTTGTAGATTCTGTTGTTGAGAATAGTGCAGCACAAAAAGCAGGATTATTAAAAGATGATAAAGTAATTGCTATTGATGGTTTCACAACACCTTTATTTTCAGATTTAACAAATAAATTAAAAGAATACAAAGGAAAAACAGTTTCTTTAAGTGTTGAAAGAAAAGGCGAACCTGTAGAGTTGATGGTAAATGTAGATAAAGATGGAAGCATTGGATTCCTAAGATCAACAGCATATTTAGATTCATTAATTTCTAAGGAAGATTATACAATTGGTGAAGGAATCGCAAAAGGAATTGTAGAGCCATTTGAAGCGATTGCAACGCAAGTTCGTGGAATTGGGACATTGTTCCAAGTAAAAGACGGTCGTAAGCAAGTTGCTGGACCAATTGGAATGGTAAAACAAATGCCAAAAGAATGGAACTGGTTATTTTTCTGGTCATTTACGGCAATGATTTCTGCTTGGTTAGCATTTATTAACTTATTACCAATTCCAGGTTTGGACGGTGGACATGCTGTTTTTGCTATCTATGAAATGGTGACAGGTAAAAAACCAAGTGAAAAAGTTTTAGAAAAAGCACAAATGGTTGGAGTTGTAATTATCTTAGGATTAATGGTATTCATCTTCGGGAACGATATTGTGAATATGATTTTTAAATAAAATTTAAAATATTTTTTGTGGGTGTAAAAAATACTTCTATATTTGCACCCACAATTAAGCAACATTCCTCCTTAGCTCAGTTGGTTAGAGCATCTGACTGTTAATCAGAGGGTCCTTGGTTCGAGCCCAAGAGGAGGAGCTTTTTTAGTGAAACGTCAAACAAAGACTTAAAAATAAAATTTTAAAATATCGGATTTTCCTCCTTAGCTCAGTTGGTTAGAGCATCTGACTGTTAATCAGAGGGTCCTTGGTTCGAGCCCAAGAGGAGGAGCAAAAAAGACAATCAAATTGATTGTCTTTTTTTATTTTATATCAATTTCAGTGTGGTTATTCAACCAGTCTTTTGCGATTTCGAATGCAGACAAATTTTTGCTCAATTCTAATGGTTTCTCCTTAAGTAATTTTAAAAATTGTTGATTAACCAAATCAATTGTGTAGCGTTCTGCTTGATTTAACTGTTGTTTTTCTCGGTTTGATGCGTAATAATTATTTTCATTAATAAAATTGAAATAATCATTGACCAATTCCCAAAGTTCAGGAATTCCTTTTCCGATTAATCCAGAACCGATAATTGATTTTCTTTTCCATTGAGATGATTTGGTTGGTAAAAATTGTAATGAACGAACAATATCTAATTTTGCATCTTTCACTAATTTTTCTTGAAATGAATCTGATTTATTAACGAAAATTAAATCTGCCATTTCCATAATTCCGCGTTTTATTCCTTGTAAATCATCTCCAGAACCCGGAAGTTGAAGAAATAAGAAGAGATCTGAAATTTCATTTACTAAGGTTTCAGATTGTCCAACACCGACAGTTTCAATCAAAATATTTTCAAAACCTGCTGCTTCGCATAATAAAATTGCTTCATATGTACGCGATGTAACACCACCTAAAGAGCCGTTAGAAGCACTTGGACGTATATAAGCATTCTCTTCTCTCGATAAGTCCTCCATGCGTGTTTTGTCACCTAAAATACTTCCTTTGGAGAGTGAACTACTCGGGTCAATTGCTAAAATTGCTACTTTTTCATCTTTACTCAGAATATATTTACCTAATGACTCTATAAAAGTACTTTTACCAACGCCAGGAATTCCTGTAATAGCAATTCTTTTTGAAGTTTTGGAAACGGGTAATAAACTAATAATATGTTGCGCTAATTTTAAATCGTCTAAACGATTGCTTTCGGCAAGTGTAATAGCTCTTGATAAGGCAAAACGATCACCTTCTTTTATTTTTTGAGCAAGTATTTCGGGGTCAATTTTTCGCATAAGACACAATCTTAGATTAAAGATAAAGTCTTAATTAAGAATAAAAAAATACAATCGAGATTTGTGAAATTATTTTATATAGCTCTTGTATTAATTGGTGTAAAAAATAAAATGAATATAAATGATTATCTATTTTAAATTCAATTATATAAACTTTATTAATTCGTAATTAGGATTTTTTTTGTTCCTCTTTAATTCTTTTTACAAAAGCAGAAGGAGATTCGTTCATGATTTGAGTAAAAGTTGTCGTAAAAGTACTATGAGAAGCAAATCCGCAATCACTTGCTAAATAACTTACTTTCGTATTAATGTATTTCGGCTCATTTTGAAGTCTATTCACAATGTAATTTACTCTCAACTCATTTAGATAAGAATTAAATTGTTTTTGGCGATGCGTTTTAATGATTTCGGAAAGATATTTTGTATTCGTCTCAAATTGTTTGGATAATGAAGCAAGGTTAACATCTTTCTTGATAAATCCTTTATTTTTCTCGAATAACTCTAATTTTCGAAGTAAATCATTTTCGGTTTTAGATGAAATGCTAAGGTTATTCATTGGTTTTTCTTCAATGATGACCTCTGTTGGTGGAGTTGGAGGAATTATTTTATTTGTAACCTCTTCTTTGATTGGTTCAGAAGGAATTTCTTTAATTTCTTTTACAGAATTAATTTTTTCAGTAGAAATCTCAGTTGATTGTTTAGTTTTTTTGGAAACAAAGTAAATAATTAATCCTAAGATAATTATAGCTAAAACTATTAATAAAATGATTAACCAAGTTTCCATTTTTGTAAAATTTATATTCCGAATTAATAAAATAAAACCAATTGATAATCATTAAAATACTTGTTTTTTTACTGATTATACTATTGTAAAAATACTCCGAAATTTTGAAATAAAAAAGGCTAACTTTTAAGAGTTAGCCTTTTTTTGAAATTCATCTTTGCTTGGAGAACAACCACAGCCTTTTGAGCATCCGCCTCCTTTTGAACTAAATGAACTTCTAATTAATTTTACAACATACCAAACTGCAAATCCGAAAAGGAAAGCGATAAAAATATATTGTATCCAAATATTGTCCATACTACTATTTTAAAAAATGATATGCAATAAATGCAACTACATATGCCAAACCTGTCATAAACCCTGTCTGAATCAATGTCCATTTCCAAGAATTTGTTTCGCGTTTTACGATTGCAATTGTACTCATACATTGCATTGCGAATGCATAAAATAACAACAACGAAAATCCTGTAGCAAGGTTGTATGCTGGTTCTCCTGTGTTTTGATTAATCTCATTTTTCATACGATGAAGTAAACGATCTTTTTGACCATTGTCTTCAACATCAACTTCTCCTAAACTGTAAACCGTTGACATTGTTCCAACAAAAACTTCACGCGCAGCGAATGATGAAATTAAACCAATTCCCATCTTCCAATCATATCCTAATGGCTCTACAACTGGCTCTATAACTGAACCTAATCTCCCTAAATATGAATGTTCTAATTTGTAAGAAGCAATTTCATTTGCTAAATCTTCTTCATTCATTTTTGGGTGATGAGCAGTTACAATTTCTTCTGCATTTTTGAATTGTTCTCCAGGTCCAAAAGTTCCTAAAACCCATAGAATAATCGAAATTGCAAATATGATTTTACCCGCATCAACTAAAAATCCTAACGTTTTTTCCCAAACATTAATTCCAACATTTTTCCAATCAGGAAGTTTGTACGTTGGCATTTCTAAAATTAGGTAACTTTTATGTTTTGCTTTAATGATTAAATTCAATAAAATAGCACTTCCCAATGCGCCTAAAACACCTAAAATGTACATCACAAATAACGCCAAAGCTTGGTAACTTAATCCAAAAATATGTTCGTCGGGAATTACCAAAGCGATCAAAACGATGTAAATTGGTAAACGAGCCGAACACGTCATAAAAGGTGTTACAAGTATCGTTAATAGACGTTCTTTATCATTTTCGATATTACGCACAGACATGATTGCAGGAACGGCGCAGGCAACACCAGAAATCAATGGAACGACACTTTTTCCGCTTAATCCAAACGGTTTTAACCATCTGTCCATTAAATAAACCACGCGGCTCATGTAGCCCGTTTCTTCCATTATTGAAATGAATAAAAACAAAATGGCAATTTGCGGAACGAAAACGGCAATTCCTTCTATACCTGGGATTATTGCGCCTCCAATAATTTCGTTGATAGGACCTTCTGGAATTAAACTAATTGCTTTTTCGTCGATCCAACCAAATAAATCTTCGACCATTGTCATTAATGGTGCAGACCATGCGTAAACAGCTTGAAAGATTAATAATAAAATTCCTAAAAAGATGATGTATCCAAAAACTGGATGAATCAATGTTTTATCAATTTTATCGGTTAACGTTTCATTTCCTTCAAAATTATACGAAATAATATCGTTTAATTTATCCTCTAAAATTTTATTTCGATCTAATGCTTCTTTAACTTGTAATCGTTTCGAAACAATAGAATTTTCTTTCTTAATTGTATCTAATTTACTTAGATTTTCTTTCGATTCGAACGGAACTTCTTTCTGAGAAAGATATTGCCAAGCTAAATAATCAGATTTAAGATTAAATTCATTCTTGATTTTTTCTACAATAGAAAGATGCTCTTTCGGAATTTCGTAATGACAATTATATGGAGTTGCTTCTTTTGTAAAAGCTTCTACCAATTCATCAATTCCTTCGCTTGTACGCGCGTTTGTTAAGTATATTTTTGTTTGAAGAAAATCTTCTAACTTTTTCAAATCAATATTTAATCCCTTGCTTTTGATTTCATCTTTCATATTGATGACAAAAATCGCAGGAACGTCTAAATCTCGAACTTGTTGGTACAACAAAATCGATCGTTTTAGATTAGATGGTTCACCAACAACAATCGCCAAATTTGGGTAATGGTTATTGGTTTTGTCTCCTAAAGTTTTGAAAACAATTTCTTCATCCAAAGAGCTTGGATAAATTGTATACGTTCCGGGAAAATCTGTAATTTGGAATTTATTTCCATTTCGTTCTATTTTACCTTCGCGTTTTTCTACCGTCACACCTGGATAATTCCCAACTTTTTGACGAAGATTTGTTAATTTATTAAATAACGAAGTTTTACCAACATTTGGGTTACCAATTAAGGCAATTTTATAATGATTCATTATTTTTTTGTTATCAAAATTTTATCGGCTTCGTTTCTTCTTAAAGCTAAAACAGACTTGTTAGAGATGATACTAATGCAAATAGGACCACCAAACGGAGCCTTATTTTTTACCAATAAACTTGTTCCCGGAATAAAGCCCATTTCGTAAAACTTAGCAGGTATATCTTCTGTACTAAATCCAGTTACAACTGCTTGTTCACCAATTTTTAAATCTTTTAAAGAATAATTTTCAACCATTTCTACCAATCTATCTATGATTTTACTATATGCAAAGATATTTATTTTTAATTAATCCAAATAGAAGATATGTCATAGTTTTTTTATCTTTCTAATTAAATTTCAATGAATTCAAGTATCTAAATTCAAAATTTTGATTATCTTTGCACTCAATTTTCATTTATAAACATTAATTTATGTACGCAATTGTAGAGATAGCAGGGCTTCAATACAAAGTTGAAAAAGACCAACAATTGTTTGTAAACCGTTTAGCAGGTGAAGCAGGAGAAGAAGTAAAATTCGATCGTGTTTTATTAACTGATAACGGAGCAATCACTGTCGGCGCCCCAGTTATAGACGGAGTTACCGTAGTAGCTAAAATCGTTGAACACGTGAAAGGAGACAAAGTAATCGTTTTCAAGAAGAAAAGAAGAAAAGGTTACCAAAAGTCTAACGGTCATCGTCAACAATTCACTAAAATTGAAATTGCTTCAATCGGTTAAGATTGAGCAGAGATTAATTATTAACTCTTAAAAACAAAACGAAATGGCACATAAGAAAGGGGTCGGAAGTTCGAAAAATGGTCGTGAATCACATTCGAAACGTTTAGGTGTTAAAATTTTTGGTGGACAAGCAGCAATCGCTGGTAACATTATTGTTCGTCAAAGAGGTACTCAACATCATCCTGGTGATAATGTAGGAATCGGTAAAGATCACACATTATTCGCTTTAGTTGACGGAAAAGTTGTTTTCACTAAAAAACGTAACGATAGATCTTACGTTTCAGTTGAACCATTATCTTAATTGATAATTCGACAGCGAAAACGCTAACAATATAAAAGCTCGAACTTATTGGTTCGAGCTTTTTTTATAAGTATACTATGCTGGTTAAAAAAACCGAAGTTAACAAAAAATTATTTTGTGTGATCTTTTAATATCCATCCGACTTTTAATTCATTTGTTATATTGTTTTTGATTCTAATTTTATAAAAATATTTGCTTTCATCTAGTATAGTGAAATTTAAACTCTCTCTCAATGTACCTATTATATTTGATTTATTATTAGGTTCTGAATATACATTTGTTTTTATTAGTGTTGTAATATATTTCTGAGAAGTATTGGTTTCATTTGATCTTTTTTGCGAGGGGAAAAACTTTTCAATTTCATCAGCTAGTATATTAGCAATTCTATCATCAGTAGTTTGAATACTTAGTTTATAATCAGCATTACTAAGTGAATTACTTTGTTCTTCATATTTAGTGTAACTACATAATCTTTTGTTTTTACAATTAATATTTAAATAATAATTCCCTCCATAGTTTGTGAAATTAATAAAAGAATAATCATCTCTATGAATTCTACGCCAATTAATAAAACGATTGTTATAGATTTCATGAATATATAAGTATCCATCTTTAAATTCGGCTATTAATCTTCCATTAGTTTTAGGGTTATTTTCTAATAGAATATCATTTACTTTATTTATGTTTTGTGCATTAATATTTAAAAATAAAAGTAAAATAAAAACTGATAATAATTTCATTTTTATAAGAATTATAGTTATCTCTGTATTATTCGATTAATTGTATATTAATTCATTTTGTTATATAAAGTATTCAATGTATTTTCTTTGTACATCATTAATATACTATAATATTCATTATATACTTCAAAAGGGCTATTAGAATTCTTTAGAAAAACATAAAATAATTCCCAATAATTTTTTTCAGATTCTATAACTTCTTTGTAATTAGTTTCTGATAGATTTTTTTTATTTTCTCTTATTTTATTTAAAACATCTTCTTTAATTTTATAAATTTTTTCTAATGCTAAATTATCACGTTCTTTTTTTTCTAATGCTAATTTCCTTTGTTTATTAGAAAATTCACTAGCTTCTCTTGCTCTTTTTAACTCTTCTTGTTTTCTTTTTCCGTAGTTACTATAAGTTTGAGAAAAAGATAAACTTGTACTAATAAAAAATAGTAAAAATGTAAATAGATACTTTTTCATAAAAAGTGTGTTGTTAAGTTTATAAATATCGTAAGGTTAACTTTTTTAAATATGATAAATTTAAAAATAATTGTTATTATCTACTAAAAAATAAGTTTTATAAAATCTAAATTACAACTTATTTCAACTAAAAAAGCATCCAATTTCTTGAATGCTTTTTGATTTTATTATTTTGAAGAGAAGCTGAAATGAAATCAGCTTGACACGTTTTGTTTTGATAATTCGTTAAGTCATCTGAACTCGTTTAAGGATCACATTTTTTAATTAGCGAATTATCTCATTAACCTATTCTTCTTCCGTTTCAACTCCCCAACCTTGTGCAGTTAATGGAACCATTTGCTCACTTCCACGAGTAATCAAATAGTTTTCTTCGTTTTTACCAGTTACATGACCAATTACCGTTAAATGTGGATTTCCTTTGATTTTTTCAAAATCTTTTTGATCAATTGTAAACAATAATTCGTAATCTTCTCCACCGCTTAAAGCACATGTGATTGGATTGATTTTGAATTCTTCGGCTGTGCGAATAACAACAGAATCTAACGGGATTTTTTCTTCGTATATATTAATTCCAACACCACTTTCTTTTGAGATATGAATAATTTCAGAAGATAATCCGTCCGAAATATCAATCATAGAAGTTGGTTTAACTTTCAACTCTTTCAAAAGATTGATAATATCCAAACGCGCTTCAGGTTTTAATTGACGTTCAATTAAATATGAATAATTTTCGAAATCTGGTTGATTATTAGGATTCACTTTTGAAACTTGCGCTTCGCGTTCCAAAACTTGCAAACCAAGAAAAGAAGCACCTAAATCTCCAGAAAGAACAACCAAATCATTTTCCTTCGCACCATTTCTATAAGTCAAATCTTTTTCTGGAGCCGAGCCAATTGCAGTCATACTCAAAACAAGTCCGCTAACAGAAGAAGTTGTATCGCCTCCCACAATATCGATATTGTATTTATCGCAAGCGTATTTCATTCCGTTGTAAATTTCGTCCACAGCTTCTATCGTAAAACGATTCGAAATTGCCATCGAAATCAACAATTGTTTTGGAATAGCATTCATCGCCAAAATATCACTAATTGCCGTCACAACCGCTTTGTACCCCAAGTGACGTAAAGGCATATACGACCAGCTAAAATTTACGCCTTCTACTAACATATCAGTAGAAACCACAATTTTCTCTTTTTTATAATCAAGAACAGCCGCATCGTCACCAATTCCTTTGATAGAACTTTCTAATTTGATTGGAAAACCTTCTTTGATTTGGTTAATTAAACCAAATTCTCCAATTTCGGCTAAACTTGTTTTTGAAACGTTTTTATCTTCTAACATGATTTTATTTTTGAGTAAAGATTGAAGGATCTATATTTTCTGAACGAAAAGGTAAATTGATAATGTCCTGTTTCGACATTGTTTTGACGGTTTGTCCTTCAAATGATTTTTTAATATTTTCTAACATTTCTGTTGGTGGTGCTTGCATTTTTCTTTTCGACATCGAAAACCAAACACCTGTCAATTCAGAATGGCAAAGATGTACACCATCTTGGTTATATAAATTATGAATAAATTGATAAATCATTCCATCTTCCGACATTCCACCAATTTCTACCGAAATATAAATTTCTTCACCTTCCATAGCTTCCTTAAAAAAAGAAAATTGTTCGTGCAAAATAGCTGGTCCAATTCCATATTCCTCCAAATTTTTCATCGAAATGCCATAATCTCTCAAAAAAGCAATACGTGCAAAACTTGTAAAATTCATATACGAAGCGTTCGCTAAATGGCGATTAGCATCCAAATCTGACCATCGAATAATGGTTTTTTGAAAATATTTATTATTCATGAATTGAAAAATTATTTAAGGTACAAAGTTACGGATTACTATTTATACGAAAATGATAATATTTTTAATCATCGTAAATAATAAAAAACAATAAGATTTAACATCAAATTAAAATATAGATATTTAATAATTTGTATCTTTAAAAAGCTATTAAACAGACAGATTATGAAAAAAATATTATTTCCAACAGATTTTTCAGAAACAGCAAATAATGCGTTTTTGTATGCGTTAAATTTAGCCGAAAATCAAAATGCAGAATTATATGTTTTGCATGCTTTTCAGTATCCAATGGTAAGTGGAGGAATCGATGCTGGTATTTTGCAAGATGTTTATAATACAATTGAATTAAATAATTTCGAGAATTTAAAAGATCATATTCCGTTCTTGAGAAAAATGGCTGAGGATAATGGTTTTGCAAATGTTGATTTGAAATTTTTCGTAAAAGAAGGAATGCTTTCGTTTGTATTGCCAACATTTATCGAAGATGAAAAAGTGGATTTTGTAGTAATGGGAACGACTGGAAATACAGGATTTGATAAAGTCCTTTTTGGTTCGAATACGATGAATGCAATAAAACATCTTAAAATTCCGGTATTGAGCGTGCCAAATGGTTACGAATTCAAAGGAATAAATAATATTGGATTTACGACAATTTTCCAAGATAAAGACCGCAAAGCCTTAGATTATTTAACCGAAATTGCTTATCGCTATAAAGCAAAAGTGCATTGCTTACACGTTTCGAAAGATGGAAATTACGATATTCCGACGCTTAATCATTGGAAAGAATATTATAAAGATGAACCTGTAGATTTTTTTATTTATACTGCGGATGAATCTGTAGATGCAGTTTTGGAATTTATTAAAGAAGAAAAAATTGATTTGTTGACAGTAGTTAGCCGTAACAAAGGCTTCTTCGAGAAATTATTTTCACCAAGTTTTACAAAGAAAATTTTGACACAACACAACGTGCCTTTGTTTGTTTTCCACGAATAAGATAATTTATACTGAATATACAAAAAGCTTAATCTGTAGAAATAGATTGAGCTTTTTTCGTGTTGAAATAAAATTATTCGTAACTTTTGAGTACAAAACACGAAAAGATGAAAAAAATATTGTTCCCGACAGATTTCTCAGAAACAGCTAATAACGCCTTTTTATATGCACTAAATCTTGCAAAAAGTATCGATGCACAAGTTTATGTGTTGCATGTTTACGAATTGCCAATGATTACAGGAAGTTTGAGTGCTGGATTGATTCAGAATGTATATGAAACGGTAGAATTAGGAAGTTTTGACAACTTCAAAGATAATATTCCGCAATTAAGACAAATAGCTGTTGAAAATGATTTGAATGAAATTCCAATCAAATTTATCTTAGAAGAAGGAAATTTCTTATATATTTTACGTGAAATTATTGGAGAAGAAAGCGTTGATTTTGTAGTGATGGGAACAGACGGAAATTCAGGAATAGAAAAAATGCTTTTCGGTTCGAATACGATAAATGCGATTACGTCGATGAAAGTTCCAATTCTTAGTATTCCGCATGGAATGTCTTTCAAAGGATTTAAGAATATTGGTTTTACTACTGTTTTTGATCAAAAAGATAAAGATGCATTGAAGTATTTGATCGAAATTGCAAATCGTCATCATGCAAAAATTCATTGCATGCACGTTTCGAAAGACGGAAAATTTAATCAACAAGCAATGAAAGATTGGCAAGATCAGTTTGCTGGAGATCCAATTGTATTCGAAGTTTATCATGATGCAGATCCTGTAAACGCGGTGTTGGATTTTATCAAGGAAAAACAAATCGACTTGTTGACGGTTGTGAGTCGCAATAAAGGATTTTTTGATAAGATTTTTTCGCCAGGATTTACAAAGAAAATTGCAAATAAAAATATTACACCTTTGTTCGTTTTTCATGAACAAAAGTCTTAAAAGGAAATGTGAAAACATTTCCTTTTTTTGTCAAAAATTCTGTTAAAAATAAAACTTTACCTTTGCCTCGTGAAAAAAATAGCCATAGTAGGAGGTGGTGCAGCAGGATATTTTGTTGCAGCAAACCTTGGAAAAACTGTAGGACAACAAACTATATTGTTTGAACAAGCAAACTTACCGCTTCAAAAAGTACGCATTTCGGGTGGAGGAAGATGTAATGTGACGCATGCATGTTTTGATCCGCTTGATTTGGTCGAATTTTATCCGCGAGGAAAAAAGGAATTATTAAGTGTTTTTTACACGTTTCAACCGGGTGATACAATGGCTTGGTTTGATGAGCGCGGAGTAGAATTGAAAATAGAAGACGATAACCGTATTTTTCCTGTTAGTGATTCTTCACTTTCGATTATAGAGGCTTTGACAAAAGCGGTTGATCAAAATAAAGTACAATTGAATTTCTCGGACGGTGTGCAAGAGATCAATAAAGTTGATGGAGGTTATGAGTTGATAACAAAATCAGGAAAACATTTTTTTGAAACGGTGATTGTGACAACAGGAAGTACGCCTAAATTTTGGAAAAGTTTGAAGAATTTAGGTTTGAAAATTGTTCAGCCAGTTCCTTCTTTATTCACATTTAATTGCAAAGACCCTCGAATTGAAGGTTTGATGGGAATTTCTTTCGAGAATGCTGAAGTCAAAATTAATCAACAAAAATTAGAGGCAGAAGGTCCATTGCTAATTACACATTGGGGATTTAGTGGTCCGGCGATTTTGAGATTATCGGCTTGGGGTGCTTTAAAATTAAATGAAAGCAATTATAAATTTGAGACTGAAATCAATTTTGTAAATCAATCTAAAGATGAAATCATTTCATTTTTGAATGATAAAAAACAAGTTGATGCCAAGAAAAATGCGCATAAAAATAATCCATTCGATTTTCCGAAACGTTTTTGGTTTAGTATTCTGAATTATTGCAACGTAGATGAAAACAAGGTTTATGCAGATTTATCGAAAAAACACATCGAAACAATTGCAACAGAATTGACGCAAGGAAAATACCAAATTAATGGAAAAAGCACGTTCAAAGATGAGTTTGTAACGGCTGGTGGAGTCGATTTGAAAGAGATTGATTTTCATTCGATGCAAGCAAAAAAAATCCCACAATTGTTTATGGCTGGAGAGGTTTTAAATATTGATGCCATAACAGGAGGATTCAACTTTCAGGCGTGTTGGTCTGAAGGTTATATTATATCTGAAAAAATCAAAGAAATTTATCAATAGTGTATATTTTACACGAATATTATTCTGGCTGAAAGCCTTAATAGTAAAGATTTTTTCAAAATTTATTATGTTAACATAACATTATTATAAAATTATGTTATTTTTGTTTAAAGGAATTATTAAAAACGAACAAAAAATATGAAGAAAATTTTCTTAACCTTAGCATTAATCGGCTTATCTTCTTCTGCATTTGCAGGTGGGTACCGAGTTGCTTTACAGGGGGTTCGCCAAGCAGCATTAGGGGGAACTTCTGCAACACAAACTCACGATGCGAGTGTTGCGTTTTATAATCCTGCAGGTTTAGCTTTTGTTGATAGTAAATTGAGTATTGCTGTCGGAGGTTTTGGTGTAAAAACTGACGTAAAATGGCAAGATCCAATGACGTTGCAAAAAGTAGAAACAGATAGTAAATTAGGAACACCAATGTATTTGGCAGTTAGTTACAAGCCTGTAGATGATTTAGCAATTGGATTGAGTGTTACGACGCCTTTTGGTAGTTCGGTTACGTGGCCAGAAGATTGGCAAAATAAAGCAAATATTACACATATTGACTTAAAAGCATTCAATATTCAGCCAACGGTTGCATATCGTTTTTCTGATTGGTTTAGTTTGGGTGTAGGTTTCATTTATACACACGGAACAGCTAAATTAGAGAAAGTGCAAACAGTTGCTGGAAATGATATTAAACTTAAATTAGAGGATAAAGATGCTCATGGTTTAGGATTTAATGTTGGAGCAATGTTCAAGCCAACAGATAAATTTGGAGTTGGAATTGCGTACCGTTCTAATGTAGATGTTTCTGCAAACAAAGGCGATGTTACATGGTCTAATGTTCCTTCTGGAATTGCATCTAATGTACCTTTCAATACAGATAAATGGAATACAACTTTACCGTTACCATCTGAGTTTACATTTGGGATGTCGTACAAAGTTTTACCACAATTAGAGCTTTTTGGAGATGTAGTTTGGCAAAACTGGACACGTTACAAAAGTTTAGATATCAATTTATATAATGATGCTTCTAATACTTTCTATACATCATCTTCTACGAAAAACTGGAAAGACAATACATTATTCCGTTTTGGAGCAGAGTATACTTTCAGCGAGATGATTGTTGGACGTGTTGGTTATTATCATGATAAATCACCAGTTCCATCAGCTTATTGGTCATCAGAAACACCAAGTTCTAACTTGAATTCAGTTTCAGCTGGATTAGGATTTAGATTTGAGTCAGGTTTTCATGTTGATTTATTTGGATCATATGTAAAAGGAGACGAAAGACATATTGATAATATTCAACAAAACTTCTCTGGAGATGTTAAAATGCGTGCTATAAACTTTGGTTTAGGCGTATCGTACAACCTAAAATAAGACAAAAATGAAACACTTAAATAAAATAGTATTAGTTGCATTAGCTGCTACGATGTTTAACTGTAGCGAAGATTTCGAACATCCAATTGAAGATATTAAAGTATCAGCAGGTGAGGCGAACTTTTCAAAATATATCGCATTAGGTAACTCGTTAACTTCTGGTTATAGAGATAATGCATTGTACAAATCTGGACAAGAAAATTCTTACCCAAATATGTTAGCTGGATTGATGAAAGCTGCAGGAGGAGGAGAATTTAAAATTCCTTATATGCCAAATGATACAGGTGGATTTACTGATTTACCAGGTTTTCCAGGTAAATTGAATTTACAAATTGTAAATGGAGCTTTAACGCCTGTTCCGAGTGCGCCAGGCGGAGCTTTAGATATCTTAGCAGATAAAGGAAAGTTTCAAAATATGGGAGTTCCAGGTGCTAAGTCTTATCATTTAGTAGCACCAGGTTATGGAAATCCAGCAGGTTTAAAAACTGATCCTGCAACAGCGAATCCTTATTTTGTACGTTTTGCAAGTGGTGCGACAACTTCTGTTGTAGCAGATGCAGTTGCTCAAAAACCAACATTCTTCTCTTATTGGATTGGAAATAATGATGTGCTAGGTTATGCAACATCTGGTGGAGTTGGAGTAGATCATAATGAAACTGGTAATGTAAAACCTGAAACTTATGGAAGTAATGATATCTCAAATGTTAATGTCGTAAAATCCACTATTAACGCCGGATTGAAAGAATTGACAGCTGTAGGAGCGAAAGGAGTTATAGCAAATATTCCTTCTGTAACATCTATTCCATATTTTACAACGGTTCCATACGCGCCATTATCGCCTGCAAACCCAAGTTTTGCGCCAATGATTGATGAATTGAATGCAACTTATGCAGGATTAAATCAAGTATTTGATGCGGTTGGAGCTTCAGAAAGAAAAATCTCTTTTTCTAAGACTGCTGCAAGTGCTGTAGTAATTAAAGATAAAGATTTAGCAGATTTATCAGCTACAATCACTGCTGCTTTAATTAAAGCAGGATATGATGCTGGAACTGCGACTTTATTTGGAATTACTTACGGACAAGCGCGTCAAGCAACTGCAAAAGATTTATTAGTTTTAACTTCTTCTTCTGTAATTGGAAAAGTTGACACAAATAGAGTTGCAGAATTAATGAAGTTGGGATTAACTCAAGAGAAAGCTGGTAAATTAGCAGTAGTTGGTGTTAGTTATCCAATGACAGATAATTATGTATTAACAGCAAAAGAAACAGCAAAAGCAGAAGCAGCTGTAGTTAAATACAATGCAGCAATTGCTGAATTAGCAACTGCTTATAACTTAGCTTTAGTTGATACATATTCTGAAATGAAAAAATTAAGTTCAGCTTCAGGAATTAAGTATTACGGACAAACATATACAACAACTTTCGTTTCTGGTGGAGCGTTCTCATTAGATGGAGTTCACTTAACTGGAACTGGATATGCAATTGTCGCAAATATGTTTGCTGATGCAATCAATAAAAAATATCATTCAACTTTAAGACATGTTTACCCAGGAAATTATCCAGGTATTGCAATTCCTTAATTGAATGTTTAAATAACAAAAAAATCCGCTCATCGAGCGGATTTTTTATTTGATTATTTTTTTAGAAATAATTATTTTAATTCTTCATTTCGTAAAAATTCTTCTGCTTTTTCGACCATATTTTTCGATCCACAAAAGAAAGGAATGCGCTGGTGTAATTCTGTAGGTTCAATATCCATAATGCGTTGGAAACCGTCAGAAGCTTTTCCTCCTGCTTGTTCTGCAATAAAAGCCATTGGATTACATTCGTACAATAAACGTAATTTTCCGTTCGGATTATTTGTTCCAGAAGGATAAATATAAATTCCTCCTTTCAACATGTTTCGGTGAAAATCTGAACATAAAGAACCGATGTAACGAGAAGTGTAAGGACGGTCTTCTTCATCTGCCTGACAGTATTTGATGTAATTTTTAACTCCTTGTGGGAATTTTACATAATTACCTTCGTTAACTGAATAAATGTGCCCATCTTGTGGAATACACATATTTGGATGAGATAAATAGAACGTTCCAATTCCTGGGTTCAAGGTAAATCCATTTACACCATTTCCTGTTGTGTAAACCAACATTGTCGATGTTCCGTAAATCACATATCCCGCAGCAACTTGTTTGTTACCTGGTTGTAAAAAATCTTCTTTTGTAACAGGTGTTCCAGGTTCAGAAACACGGTGGTAGATAGAGAAAATTGTTCCAACAGAAACATTTACGTCGATGTTTGATGAACCATCAAGTGGATCAATCAACACAACATATTTACTGTTTTTTGAATTTATTGAAGGTTGAATCGCGATAAAATCTTCGTTTTCTTCCGAAGCAATACCACAAACAACTTCGCGTTGCGACAACGTTTCGATAAACGTATCGTTTGCGAAAACATCTAATTTTTGTTGTTTTTCTCCTTGGACATTTTCATTTCCGAATTCGCCTAAAATATTTACAAGTCCTGCTTTGTTTACTTTATAATTAACAACTTTTGTTGCTAATTTAATAGAACTCAGTAATCTAGATAATTCTCCGGAAGAGTAAATAAAATCTGCTTGATTTTCTATGATAAACTCTCCAAGAGTTTGATGAGAATTAGTATTCATAATTATGTTTTGCTGGTCAAATATCGGAATAAAAACTCAATTTTATATCATTTCAAACGTTTGAAATTAATCTAAATACGTGAAAATCATCATTCAAATTTATTTTTTATTTTAATTAAATTCGGTCAACATATAAAGTGTAGTTTGGTTATATTTGCAAGTTAAATATTTACAAAAAAAGTTTTTATAGAAATGAAAGTTTTCAAATTCGGTGGTGCTTCGGTGAAAGATGCAGCCGGCGTTAGAAATGTTGCGAGTTTATTGCAATCTGTTGGTTACGAAAATACATGTATCATTGTTTCTGCTATGGGCAAGACAACAAATGCATTGGAAGAGGTAGTCAAACGCTATTTTGAAGAACAAGATTTCGAAAAAACAATTAACGAAGTAAAAGAACAACACATTGCTTTAGCGACAGAATTATTTGATAATCCAGCTGAGGTTTCGAACGAAATTTCGCAATTTTTTGATGATATCGTTTCGTTTTTAAGACGTAACAAATCGCCAAATTATAGCTATGTGTACGATCAAGTGGTTTGTTGTGGAGAGTTAATTTCGACAAAAATCATTAGTATGTATCTTAATTCGATACAAATTAATAACGAATGGTTAGATGTTCGCGATTATATCAAAACAGATAATACATATCGTGAAGGAAAAGTAAATTGGACATTAACAGAAGAAAGTATTAAACGTTTACCAAACACAGGTTTATTTATTACACAAGGTTTCTTAGGTTCTGATCCTAACTTTTTCACTACAACTTTAGGACGTGAAGGTTCAGATTATTCTGCGGCAATTTTTGCATATTGTTTAAATGCGGATAGCATGACGATTTGGAAAGATGTTCCAGGAGTTTTGAATGCTGATCCACGTTATTTTGATAATGCAGAGTTGTTAAATCATATTTCATACGAAGAAGCGATAGAGTTGGCGTATTATGGTGCATCTGTTATTCACCCGAAAACGTTACAGCCGCTTCAACAAAAAGAAATTCCTTTCTTCGTAAAATCATTTATTAATCCTACAGAAGCAGGAACAGAGGTAGCGAAAGGTCAACCATTAGATCCAAAAGTACCTTGTTTTATCCTAAAAAGAGAGCAACATTTGATTCGTTTATCAAGTAAAGATTTCTCTTTTATTACAGAAGATAAATTGAGCGGAATTTTCAATAAACTATATGATTATCAAATCAAAGTAAATTTGATGCAAAATTCAGCAATTTCATTATCTTTATGTTTGGAGGATAAATATGACAACTTAGAAAAGTTTGTTGCAGATATGAACGAAGAGTATAAAGTGCAAGAAGAAAACAATGTTTTATTGTACACAATTCGCCATTTTGATGCAGATTCTGATAAAGTTGTTTCAAAAGAAAAAGAATTATTGCGACAAACAGTTCGCGAAACATTACAAATAGTTGTTAAAGCTTAAATGAGTTTAATCACGACACAAGATATCTATTCAGCTTCGGGTCTTTCTAAAATTGGTGTTTTAGGAAAACCTGTAGCTTGGGCATTGAAAAAAGTTTTCAGTATAGATCAGTTAAACGATTTGTACAATCGTGGAAAGCATTTGCAATGCGAACCTTTTTTGGATTATTTGATTGATGATTTGGGAATGGATTACGAAATCCATGAAGAAGATTTGAAACGTATTCCAAAAGAAGGACCTTTTATTATTATTTCTAATCATCCGCTTGGAGCTTTGGACGGAATTATTTTGATGCATTTTATGTCAAAAGTTCGTCCTGATTTCAAGGTGATGGGTAATTTTTTATTGCAAAAAATTAAACCATTAGAACCGATGATTATTCCAGTTAATCCTTTCGAAACACGTAAAGATGCATACAGTAGCCTTTCAGGAATGCGCGATGCATTAAAATTGTTGAGAGCTGGAGGTTGTTTAGGAATTTTTCCTGCGGGCGAAGTTTCTTATCGTGATGACGAAAGTAAAATTATCGACAGAGAATGGCAAGAATCAGCGATGAAATTGATCAAAAAAGCGAAAGTTCCTGTTGTACCAATGTTTTTTAGAGCACGAAATAGTAATATTTTTTACCGTGTAGCGAAGATTCATCCAGATTTTCAAACGGCGATGTTACCAGCTGAAATGATGAAGAAAAGAACACGTCCAATTCAAATTCGTATTGGAAAACCAATTTTACAAAAACAACAAGACGAGCATGTGTCTATAGAAGATTATTCTGAGTTTTTGAGAAAGAAAACATACATGCTTTCGTCATATTACAAACAAAAAAGAAGTCTAACTCAAGTCTTGAAAAATCCTTCGAATATTGAGTTGAAAATTCCGAATTTACCAAGCTTATCTTCTTCTAACAAAAAGGTTAAGCCGATTATTTTGGAAACTGCTTTAGACTTATTAATTCAAGATATTGAAACTTTACGAAAAGATGAACAAGCATTATTATTTACGAATAATAATTACGAATGTTTCTTTTCTACAGCTCAACAAATTCCAAATATATTAAGAGAAATTGGTCGTTTACGCGAGATAACTTTCCGTGCAATTGGTGAAGGTACAAATGATGAAATTGACCTTGATCGATTCGATAATCATTATCACCATTTATTTTTATGGGATAAGGATACCAATAAAATTGTTGGAGCATATCGTATGGCGATTGGTTCGGAAGTGTATGAAAAATATGGAATTAATGGATTTTATGTTCATGAATTATTCAATTTTGATCCAGAAATTCATCCTTTCTTCAAGAAATGTATTGAAATGGGACGTGCATTCGTTTCAGCTGAGTATCAACAAAAACCGATGCCATTGTTCTTATTATGGAGAGGAATTGTGCATGTAACGTTGAGAAATCCAAATCAGAAATTTATTATTGGAGGAGTGAGTATTAGTAATCAGTTTTCTGATTTTTCAAAATCTTTGATGATCGAATTTATGAAATCTCATTACTACGATTCTACTGTAGCGCAATACGTGAGAGCAAAAAATGAGTTTAAAGTTAAGCTGAAAGAAGAGGATAAAGAATTTATTTTCGATGAATCTGAAGCTGATTTGAATAAGTTTGATAAATTAATCGATGAGCTTGAGCCAAATATGTTGCGATTACCGGTTTTGATCAAAAAATATATTAAACAAAATGCAAAAGTGATTGCTTTCAATGTTGATCCTAAATTTAATGATGCAATTGATGGCTTAATGTATATTAGAGTTTCGGATATTCCAGAATCTACTGTTCGTCCTGTTTTAGAGGATATTCAAGCAGAATTGGATAAGAAAATACAATCAGGAAAATTTGACGGAAATCTTATCTAAGGTTTCCGTTTTTTTATGTATATTATGTAGTAAATTTATTACTATGAATTTTACATTTTGTCTACTTTGCACATTATTCTTGATGAATAGTTGTATTCCAAAAAAATCAGAAGCGCCAATAGACTTTAATTTAGAGCAAGAGTCTACACTTAATTTAAGAGATTATGGAACACCTATTTCTACTATTCCAATATTAAGTTATCCTAATACTGAACAAAAAAAAGAAGTAGGAAGCGATGCTTTGGTTGGAATATCAATAGAGAATGCTGACCAATATTTAAGTCAGCTTATTGATGCAGATAAGATTGTTCTAAATGAGAAAAAGATTCGGCTGATTATTGATTATCCCCTTAAAAAACCTGTAAGTTTTGATCTTCAGAATGACAAGGGTTTTACGCGACGAGATTTGATTTTAACGATACAGGAAAAGTATAAACAAGTTTATAAAGAAGAAGAGGAGTCTGCTGATACAAAACCAATTCCTTTAGAAAAACGTGAAGGTTTAATCAATCGAAATGAAACGAATGGTAAATATGGGATTTGGGGTCATGATTTAATCGATTTGTATTTAACGGATATCGAAGTTTATAAAGATGATAAAGGAGAGGTGACTCTCGTTTTGTATATAGATTCGTAAATTTAAGACATAAAAAATGCGCTCAACCTAGTTGAGCGCATTTATATTTTAGCTTCGCTATAAATTATTTAGCAACTGCTGTAGAATCTGCTGCTGGAGCTGCTACTGCTGCTGAATCAGCTACTGGAGCTGCTGCAGAGTCAACTACTGCTGAATCAACTACTGCTGTAGCTGAATCTGTAGCTGGTGCTTCTTCTACTGGTGCTTCTTCAGTTTTCTCTCCACAAGATACTGCTCCTAATGATAAAGCTGCTACTGCAACTACTGCGAAAAATTTTTTCATCTTTTTAAATTTTAATCGATTAATTTGATATGTCAAAGTTAGAATGATTTTGACCTGATATAATAAAAAATGATTGTAATTATTTTGTAAAACACTTTTTATTTTACAAAAAACAATATATCAATTATTTAAACGTTGAAATTTTCCGAAATTATAAAATTTATAGAACAAAAAAATCCTCAATTTCTATAAGTTTGAGGATGATTTTTGACTTATTACAAACGATTATTTTAAAACTTGTGCTTCTAATTTGAATTTTTCGATTTTATTTTGAATTAAATCCAATCTCAAATTATGAATACTTCCGATATGCGAAGTTTGAAATTCTTTGTGTGGTACATATGTTCCATTTTCTACAGATAAACCAACTTCTCTGTAAGCATCACGGAAAGGTGTTCCATTTTTAATCGCTTCATTAATATTTTCAACGGTATAAATCGGATCATATTTATCCTGATTCATATAGTTATCTTTAATCTGAAGTTGAGGAATTGCAAATGTTAAGATGTCAATTATATTATCAAATTGCATCATTGGTTCGAATAATATTTCTTTCAAAATTTGATAATCACGGTGATATCCACTTGGAAGATTATTAATCGTCATCATAATATCATTCGGCAATGCCTGAATTCTATTGCAATGTGCACGTGTTAACTCAAAAACATCTGGATTTTTCTTGTGTGGCATGATCGATGAGCCGGTTGTCATTTCGTTTGGCAATTTCACAAATGCCAAATCTTGAGAATTGTATAAAACCAAGTCGTACGACATTTTAGACAACGTTCCGCAAATCATTGCTAAAGCTGTCGCAACAGATTTTTCTGTTTTTCCTCTAAGCATTTGCGCACCAACAGAAGAAACTAAGATTTCTGAAAAACCTAATTCTTGTGTTGTTTGTAAACGGTCAATTGGGAAACTTGTTCCGAAACCTGCACCTGAGCCCAAAGGATTTTGATCAGAAATTTTATATGCAGCCTCAAAAAAGTATAAATCTGTCAACAAACTTTCTGCATAAGCAGAAAACCACATTCCAAAACTACTTGGCATCGCCGCCTGAAAATGCGTATATCCTGGCAATTGATGATTCTTAAATTCATCTGCTTTTTGTAAGAAAATCTCAATTAAATTGACAATTTTCTCTGTTGTATGTTTTAAGTACTCTTTCTCAAAAAGTTGAATTGCAACCAAAACTTGATCATTTCGAGAACGCGCAACGTGAATTTTTTTCCCAGCGTCGCCAGTTTTCTCAATTAAAAAAGCCTCAATTTTTGAATGTATATCTTCGTAATTTTCGTCGACTTCGAAATTATTTTCCGCAATCAGAACCAAAACTTCATCCAAAGCAATTTGCAACGCATCATTTTCTTCATTGGTAATCAAACCTGTTTTTGCCAGCATATTTGCCTGCGCTTTCGACGCTAAAGCATCGTATTTTGCAAGATGAGCATCTAATTCTCTGTCTTTTCCAACAGTAAATTTTTCGATTTTATCATTAATGGTAAAACCTTTGTCCCAAAGTTTCATATCTATAATAATGAATTAAGGGCGCAAAGTTAGTAAAAAGTTGTATAATATCTCATTAAAGTTGTATAATTATTAATAATCATAAATATTTATTCATATTGAATATTTTTGATTGTTTTTTGAGAATGTTTAGACGATTGATAGCATTTCGAAAGATTGATTATTGAATGTTTATTAATATTTCGAAATAATTCAATTTCGTAAAAAAATGACCCAAAAATTATGGAGTTGATATTTTAAGAACCTTTTAATTTTTAACTTCTATTTATTTACGTTTAAAACATTGTTAAAGTGAAATTTAGACCTTTTTTATAATAATTCTAAATTATTGAAATATAACTAAAATATATCATTCTTTGATGAAAAATCTTTACTATAAACGTAATTTTGTGTACCAATTTATAGCTAAACGCGTATTTGTTTAGATGATTGTTAATGTAAATTTTAGAATAAAACTCTGACTCAAATGCTTATGTATGTTGAGTTTGTGTGAGTTAAATGATTAAAAATTACCCTTCGAAAAAATTACATACTTAGTTTGTATTCTGATAACAGTGGTTGCCTATGCCAAAAATGATTTTTTTTGAAAATAATTTTTGCATAAGATGTGACGATACAGCGAAGTGTTATTATATAATTCATTTTGATTGGATGAAATCAGGTGTAAGTAGCTTGGTTTTAAACAATCTTTAATATTAAAAAGAAAAGATAGATAATTATGAGTCTTTACCAAGAGTATCTTAACGAGATTGAAGAAAGAAAAGGTCAAGGTTTACATCCAAAACCAATTGATGGTGCAGAATTACTAAGTGAAATCATTAATCAAATTAAAGATGTTAACAACGAATACCGCGAGGATTCTGTTAAATTCTTTATCTATAACACATTGCCAGGAACAACTTCTGCTGCAGGTGTAAAAGCAAAATTTTTAAAAGAGATTATTTTAGGAGAAGCTACAGTTGCTGAAATTACACCAACTTATGCTTTCGAATTGTTATCTCACATGAAAGGTGGACCTTCTATCGAGGTTCTTTTAGACTTAGCTTTAGGAAACGACGAAGCAATTGCAAAACAAGCTGCTGAAGTTCTTAAAACACAAGTTTTCTTATACGATGCAGATACAGCTCGTTTGGCTGATGCTTTTAAAGCAGGAAATGCAATCGCAAAAGATATTTTAGAAAGTTATGCAAAAGCGGAATTCTTTACAGAATTACCAGCGGTTGCAGAAGAAATTAAAGTAGTGACTTACATTGCTGCTGAAGGTGATATTTCTACGGATTTATTATCTCCAGGTAACCAAGCGCACTCTCGTTCTGATAGAGAATTGCACGGTCAATGTATGATTACGCCAGCTGCTCAAGCAGAGATTAAAGAGTTACAAGCGCAACATCCTGATGCTTCTGTGATGTTAATCGCTGAAAAAGGTACAATGGGAGTTGGTTCTTCTCGTATGTCAGGTGTGAATAATGTGGCTTTATGGACAGGAAAACAAGCATCGCCTTATGTTCCTTTTGTAAATATTGCGCCAATTGTTGCAGGTACAAACGGAATTTCTCCAATTTTCTTAACTACTGTTGATGTAACAGGAGGTATAGGAATCGATTTGAAAAACTGGAAAAAACAAGTTGATGCAAACGGTGATGTAGTTCGTAACGAAGCGGGCGATCCTGTTTTGGAAGAAGTTTATTCAGTTGCGACAGGTACTGTTTTAACAATTAATACAAAAACTCAAAAATTATACAATGGAGACCGAGAGTTAATTGATATTTCAAGATCATTGACTCCTCAAAAAATGGAATTTATCAAAGCTGGTGGTTCTTACGCAATCGTTTTTGGTAAAAAAATCCAAACATTTGCTGCTCAAACTTTAGGTATCGAAGCTCCAACAGTTTTCGCTCCTTCAAAAGAGATTTCAAATGATGGTCAAGGTTTAACTGCAGTTGAAAAAATCTTCAATAATAATGCAGTAGGATCTACTCCAGGAAAAGTTTTACATGCTGGTTCTGACGTTCGTGTTAAAGTAAACATCGTAGGTTCTCAGGATACAACTGGTTTGATGACATCGCAAGAGTTAGAAGCAATGGCTGCTACAGTGATCGCTCCAACAGTAGATGGTGCTTATCAATCAGGATGTCACACAGCTTCAGTTTGGGATAAAAAAGCGCAAGCTAATATTCCTAAATTGATGAAATTTATGAATGATTTCGGTGTAATTACAGCGCGTGACCCTAAAGGTGAATATCATGCAATGACGGACGTTATCCACAAAGTTTTAAATGATATTACAATCGACGAATGGGCGATTATCATTGGTGGTGACTCACATACACGTATGTCTAAAGGTGTTGCTTTCGGTGCCGATTCAGGTACAGTAGCTTTAGCTTTAGCAACTGGTGAAGCGTCTATGCCAATTCCAGAATCTGTAAAAGTAACATTCAAAGGAGAGATGAAACAACACATGGATTTCCGTGATGTAGTACACGCTACTCAAGCGCAAATGTTGAAACAATTTGATGGTGAGAATGTATTCCAAGGTCGTATCATCGAGGTACACATCGGTACATTATTAGCGGATCAAGCGTTTACATTTACAGACTGGACTGCAGAAATGAAAGCGAAAGCATCTATCTGTATTTCTCAAGATGATACATTAATCCAATCGTTAGAAATTGCTAAATCTCGTATCCAAATCATGATCGAGAAAGGAATGGACAATAAAAACCAAGTATTACAAGGATTAATCGATAAAGCAAACAAACGTATCGAAGAAATTAAATCGGGTGCTAAACCTGCTTTAACGCCAGATGCAAATGCAAAATATTACGCAGAAGTTGTAATCGACTTAGATATTATCGAAGAGCCAATGATTGCCGATCCAGACGTAAACAATGCTGATGTTTCTAAACGTTATACACACGATACAATCCGCGATTTAACTTACTACGGTGGTGATAAACACGTAGATTTAGGTTTCGTAGGATCTTGTATGGTTCACAAAGACGATTTAAAAATCGTTTCTCAAATGTTACGTAATGTAGAAAAAGCGAATGGTAAAGTGGAATTCAAGGCTCCTTTAGTTGTTGCGGCGCCTACTTACAACATTATCGACGAATTGAAAGCGGAAGGTGATTGGGAAATGTTGCAAAAATACTCAGGATTTGAGTTTAGCGACTTATTACCAAAATCTACTGCTCGTACAGAATACGAAAACATTATGTACTTAGAACGTCCTGGTTGTAACTTATGTATGGGTAACCAAGAAAAAGCAGAAAAAGGAGATACAGTAATGGCAACATCTACACGTTTATTCCAAGGTCGTGTGGTTGAAGACCGCGATGGTAAAAAAGGAGAATCTTTATTAGCATCAACTCCGGTAGTTGTTTTATCAGCGATTTTAGGACGCATTCCTAATATTGAAGAATATAAAGCTGCTGTAGAAGGTATCAACTTAACAAAATTTAAACCAATTTCAATGAACTAATTGTTCGTAGAAAATGATATATTAAAGGCTAACATTTCGGTGTTAGCCTTTTTCGTGACATAAATTTATGGTTGATAAAATGGTTCTATTTGAAAATGTTTTGAAATAATCCTATCAAAAATGGTAAGACAATCAATCCAGCGAGTAGGATTAGAACTATTTTGTATCCGAAAGGCGTTTTTAAATCTTTCTTAATTTTTAAAAATTCTTGTTTTTGATTTTCAGACATTTCATTCACTGATAGAACTTGCTTACAATGTCCGCAAACGCTTGAACCAGTTTTACCAATCGGAATTACCGGAATCCAGAAAATATGAATATATCGTTGAAAGAAATAATACCAAACGCTTTCATTTGTTTGACAATAATTGCAATTATCGGCTTTTGTTTGTGGGGATTTGAGCTTTCCAGAACGTGTTCCAAATATTATCATGTTGAATTAATTTTTTAGGTTGATAAGTCAAATTTCTTCGAAAATATTATCTTTTCAAAACATTAATCAACTACAAATTCACTACGTCCTTTTGAAGAAATATCTACAGAATGACTACAGATTTTAATGTTTTTTGGAGTCATCAATTCTGTCTTAAGCAAAATAGCTTGTATTTCCTTAAATCAAATTATGATGTTGCAACTAAATAAGTTAGAATTGATTTAAATAAGGTTATTAACCATTTATACACGTTAAATATTAAATAATTCAGTATATTGGGGTATGTTTTTTGATAAATTAAAACCAATTAAATAAATCAATTATTATGGCATTTGATATAAATATGATTAAAGGCGTTTATGCCAAAATGCAAGAACGAGTAGATGCTGCGAAAACTATCGTAGGTCGACCTTTAACGTACTCAGAGAAAATTTTATATGCTCACTTGTTTGACGGAAAACCAACGCAAGCGTATACTAGAGGAGAATCTTATGTAGATTTTGCGCCAGATCGTGTAGCAATGCAAGATGCAACTGCTCAAATGGCTTTGTTGCAATTTATGCAAGCTGGAAAAACCAAAACGGCTGTTCCTTCTACGGTTCACTGTGATCACTTGATTCAGGCTAAAGTTGGGGCAAAAACCGATTTGCAAGAAGCAATCAATAAATCATCAGAAGTATTTAATTTCTTAGAATCAGTTTCGAATAAATATGGAATTGGATTCTGGAAACCAGGTGCAGGAATTATTCACCAAGTAGTATTAGAAAACTATGCATTTCCAGGAGGAATGATGATTGGTACCGATTCTCACACGCCAAATGCAGGTGGATTAGGAATGGTAGCAATTGGTGTTGGTGGTGCCGATGCTGTTGATGTAATGTCTGGAATGGCTTGGGAATTAAAAATGCCAAAATTAATCGGAGTTAAATTAACAGGTAAATTATCTGGTTGGGCTGCTCCAAAAGACGTTATCTTAGAAGTTGCTGGACGTTTAACTGTAAAAGGTGGAACAGGAGCAATTGTAGAGTATTTTGGAGAAGGAGCTGAGTCTTTATCTGCAACAGGTAAAGGAACAATTTGTAACATGGGTGCAGAAATTGGAGCAACAACTTCAATCTTCGCTTATGATGATGCTTCAGAAAGATATTTAAGAGCAACTGATCGTAATGATGTAGCAGATGCTGCAAATGCTCACAAATCTTATTTACGTTCGGATGATGAAGTTTATGCAAATCCAGAAAACTTCTATGATCAATTAATTGAAATCAACTTATCTGAATTAGAGCCTCGTTTGAATGGTCCTTTTACGCCAGATTTAATGACACCGGTTTCTAAAATGAAAGAAACTGCAGCAGCAAATGGTTGGCCTTTAGATGTTGAATGGGGATTAATCGGTTCTTGTACAAACTCTTCTTACGAAGATTTGACGCGTGCTGCTTCGATTGCGCAACAAGCTTTAGACAAAGGTTTAGAAGCAAAATCATCTTTCGGAATTAATCCAGGTTCAGAGGTCGTTCGTTATACTGCTGATCGTGATGGTTTATTAAAAACTTTCGAGGATTTAGATGCAGTTATCTTTACAAATGCTTGTGGACCTTGTATTGGTCAATGGGATCGTGAAGGAGCGGATAAAGAAGAAAAAAATACAATCGTTCACTCATTCAACCGTAACTTCAAAAAACGTGCGGACGGAAATCCAAATACATATGCTTTCGTAACATCACCTGAAATGGTTGCGGCTATTGCAATTTCTGGACGTTTAGATTTTAATCCATTAACAGATAAATTAATCAATAAATTTGGTGAAGAAGTAATGTTAGATGCTCCAAAAGGAGAGGAATTACCAACAAAAGGTTATGCTTACGAAGATAATGGATATCAAGCACCAGTTGAAGACGGTTCTCGTGTAGAAGTGATCGTAAATCCAAATTCTGAGCGTTTACAATTATTAGAAGGTTTCAAACCTTGGAATGGTGAAAATATTATTGGAGCTAAATTATTAATAAAAGCATTTGGTAAATGTACAACTGACCATATTTCTATGGCTGGACCTTGGTTACGTTTCCGTGGACACTTAGATAATATTTCGAATAACACGTTGATTGGTGCTGTAAATGCATTCAACCAAGAAACTAATTCAGTTAAAAATCAATTAACAGGAGAATACGGACCAGTTCCAGACACTGCACGTGCATATAAAGCGGCAGGTGTGCCTTCTGTAATTGTTGGTGACGAAAACTACGGAGAAGGTTCTTCTCGTGAGCATGCTGCAATGCAACCGCGTCATTTAGGTGCTGTAGCAGTATTGGTACGTTCTTTTGCACGTATCCATGAAACAAATCTTAAAAAGCAAGGAATGTTAGCGTTGACATTTGCGGACAAAGCAGATTATGATAAAGTACAAGAAGATGATACAATCAACTTTATAGACTTAACAGAATTTGCGCCTGGAAAACCTTTGACAATCGAGTTTGTTCATGCAGATGGATCGAAAGATTTAGTTGTTGCAAATCATACATACAATGCACAACAAATTGAATGGTTCAAAGCTGGATCAGCATTAAATTTAATTAAAGCGCAACAAGCGTAATAATTAATTCAATTATAAAAGTAAAAGCCGATCTAGAAATACATCGGCTTTTTTTATTAAAAATATTTTTTCCTATTTAAAATTGAATAATATTTAAAAATAGTTACTTTTTTCTTAATTTTTTATGTTTGTTGTTGTTGAATTATTAAGTTTACAGTTAAACACATAATAATATGATTAAAAATTTATTTTTTATAGGATGTCTATTTTTGACTCCTCAACTTTTTGCACAAACAATCGTTTTTGAAGAAAACTTTGATACCCCAGAAAGACAAGCATTGTGGACGATTGGAGAATTAGATGGAGACGAAGATACTTGGGAGTTTGTAGATGCTGCAGAAGCTGAAACTCCTTCTTTTAGTGGTTCTTTTGCTTGGTCTTGGTCATGGTTTTTTGAGGCTTTAACACCTGATAATACATTAACAAGTCCAGTTTTTAAAATTCCTGAAGGAAACAAAACAGAATTGACTTTTAAGGTTTCTGCAGCAGATAATGAAGAAGGTTTTTTTGAAGAACATTACGCGGTTTATGTAATTTCTGCAAATTCAACTTTTACTGGTACAGAAACAGCAGCTTTTGAAGAAACATTAGATGCTGGATATTTTGATGTTGCTAAGACAGTTAATGTAGATATTTCAAAATATGCTGGACAAGATGTTCAATTGGTATTCAGACATTATAAATGTACAGATATTTTATACATTGGTTTAGATGATGTAAAAGTCACGCAAGAAAAATTAGCAACTTCTGATCTTAATAAATCAACTATTTCTGTTTATCAAGATAATGGATTGGTTAAAGTTTCAGGAATAAACGATGTCAAAAAAATTAAAATATTTGATATGTCAGGTAATCTTGTTAGAGAGGTAAATCAATCAGAGGCGAATATTTCCGCTTTACCAAAAGGAATTTATATCGTTAATTTCTATTCTGGAGATAATGTTATTTCAAGAAAAATTGTAAAATAATAAAATTGTAAAAACGAGCTTTAGAAATAGGGCTCGTTTTATTTTTCTACAAATTCTTCAAATTTTCTAAAGCCATTAAAAGTGTTTCATCCTTTTTAGCAAAACAAAATCGAATGACTTTGTTATCTGTTTTATCATGGTAAAATGCCGAAATTGGTATCGTTGCAACTTTATTTTTGATGGTTAACTGTTTTGCAAATTCATCATCAGGTAAATCACTTATTTTAGCATAATTTGCACTTACAAAATAAGTTCCTTCACAAGGCAAAACTTCAAAATTTGTTGAAGTTAAACCTTTAACAAATAAATCTCTTTTTTGTTGAAAAAAATCATTCAAATACAAGTAATGATCTGGGTTTTCTAAATAATCTGCAATTGCATATTGTGATGGTGTATGGGTAGAAAACGTATTAAATTGATGACATTTTCTAAACTCTTTCATTAATTCTTTTTCGGCTAAAATGTAACCGATTTTCCAGCCTGTAATGTGAAATAATTTTCCGAAAGAACCAACAATAAACACTTTGTCTTTTACCGATTTCAATTTTGCGAAACTTTGATGCGATTTTCCATCAAATGTAATATGCTCATAAACTTCATCTGCAAGTAAATAACAATTTGAATCTTTTAGGATTTGTTCAAATTGTTTCAAATCATTTTCGGATAAAATTTTTCCTGTTGGATTGTTCGGATTATTAACGATAATTAATTTCGTTTTATCATTGATTTTTTGCTTCAATTCTTCAAAATCGATTGAATATTCAGGATATTTTAGCTGAATTGGAACAATTTTTCCTCCAAATAATTCGATAGTTGGTTGATATAAATCGTAAGCAGGTTCAAAAATAATCACTTCATCATTTGGATGAATTAATGTAGAAATAACATTAAAAATTGCTTGACTTGCGCCACTCGTAATGTTAATTTCATTCTGAAAATCGTAATCAGATTGATAAAGATTAGAATATTTTTCTGAAAGTAACATACGCAATTTTTCGACGCCAGTCATTGGCGCGTACTGATTGTAATTTTGTGTTGAATAATAATTTAAACGACTAATTAATTCAGAATCTGCGTTAAAGTCTGGAAAACCTTGCGCCAAATTAATCGCTTGATGTTCATTTGCCAATTGACTCATTACCGAAAAAATGGTTGTTGAAACATTGGGTAGTTTAGATTTTATCATATTGGTAAATTAGGTCGTTTTTGCTCAAAATCAAAACAATAAACCTTAATATTTTTAGGAATTTTTTTCTTATTTTTGTAAAACTCGTTTAACACTCAACAACTCAAATGTCAGAATTAGATCAACAAGTAAATTATACGGAAGACAATATCAAAACCCTTGATTGGCGCGAACATATTCGTATGCGACCTGGGATGTATATTGGGAAGCTGGGAGATGGTTCGTCTCAAGATGATGGAATTTATATTTTGTTGAAGGAGATTGTAGATAACTGTATCGATGAATTTGTGATGGGTGCAGGGAAAACAATCGAAATTAATCTGCGCGAAGATGAGGTAACGGTTCGTGATTATGGTCGTGGAATTCCGCTTGGAAAAATGGTTGATGCTGTTTCTAAGATGAATACGGGTGGTAAATATGATTCACAAGCCTTCAAAAAATCGGTTGGTTTGAATGGTGTTGGAACAAAGGCGGTAAATGCGTTGTCAACATCGTTTCGAGTGCAATCTATTCGAGATGGAAAAACGCGTATTGCAGAGTTTGAGCAAGGGATTTTAGCCAGTCAAGAAGATGAAAAAGAAACATCTTTGCGAAAAGGAACTAAAATTACATTTGTTCCAGACAAATCGATTTTCTTGAATTTTAAATTCAGAAAAGAATATGTAGACAAAATGTTGAAAAACTATGTTTACTTAAATCCAGGATTGAAAATTATTTTTAATGGAGAAGAATTCTTTTCTAAAGATGGTTTGAAAGATTTATTGAAAGATAATATCGAGGAAGAAACGATTTATGATATCATCCATTTGAAAGGTGAAGATATCGAAATTGCGATGACGCACAGCTCGAAATCATATTCGGAAACGTATTATTCTTTTGTGAATGGTCAAAATACAACGCAAGGAGGAACGCATTTAACAGCTTTTAAAGAAGCGGTTGTGAAAACGGTTCGCGAATTTTATAACAAAAATTACGATCCTGCGGATATTAGGAAATCAATTATTGGAGCAATTTCGATCAAAGTAATTGAACCCGTTTTTGAATCGCAAACGAAAACTAAACTTGGTTCGAATGAAATTGGACCAGGAATGACAACGGTTCGTACGTTTGTTAATGATTTTATCAAAACAAATCTTGATAACTTTTTACACAAAAATACAGAAGTTGCGCAAGCATTAGAACGTAAGATTAAACAATCGGAAACGGAACGAAAAGAACTTTCTGGAATTCGAAAATTAGCGCGTGATCGAGCGAAAAAAGTTAGTTTACATAACAAGAAATTGCGCGATTGTCGTCAACATTATAACGATCCGAAAGCTGAATTACGTTTAGATACGACTATTTTTATTACCGAGGGAGATTCGGCAAGTGGATCGATTACCAAAAGTAGAAGTGTAGAGACGCAAGCGGTGTTTAGTTTGAGAGGAAAGCCGTTGAATTCGTACGGTTTGACAAAGAAAATCGTTTACGAAAACGAAGAATTCAATCTTTTGCAAGCGGCGCTAAATATCGAAGAAGGATTAGAAGATTTACGTTATAATAACGTTGTAATTGCAACTGATGCTGACGTTGATGGAATGCATATTCGCTTGTTGATTATTACATTTTTCTTGCAATTTTTCCCAGAACTGATCAAAGAAGGTCATTTGTATATTTTGCAAACGCCACTTTTTCGTGTGAGAAATAAAAAGGAAACACGTTATTGTTATTCTGAGCCTGAACGTATAAAAGCGTTGGAAGAAGTTAAAAATCCTGAAATTACACGATTCAAAGGATTAGGTGAAATTTCGCCAGACGAGTTCAAGCATTTTATCGGAAAAGATATTCGTTTAGAGCCTGTAATGATCGGAAAAGATCAAACCATCGAAAGTCTTTTAGAATTTTACATGGGAAAAAATACACCAACAAGACAAGAATTTATTATTAACAATTTAGCCATAGAATCTATTAAAAATTAAATAAAAACCAAACCAATCTTAACCTAAAACCTATTTTAAATTATGAAGAAAAATAATAAAAAGGTGATTCAGTTATTCAAAATGCTGAATCTCGCCATCGTTATTTTAATCATTCTAAACCTTATTATGTATACAGGTGTTTTACCGCACAAATATCACATAATACCACCTTATGTTGTTACGATTTTTATAGCGTTGCTAATATATGTAAGCTATAAAAGCGGAAATCAATTTTTTGCGATGGACACAAAAGGTGAAACCATAACTTTTGAAACGAAGAATGTTGGATTTTTATCCTTCTTAGATTCAAAAACAAACAAAATCGATTTACCGAAATATAAATTGATTAAATACGAATTTCAGAAAGGAATTCTTTCAAAAAGTATTGTCTTTTATATTGACAGTAAAAAGAATCCAACTAATTTAATAAAAGTCAAATTTCGTTTAGCATTTATTTCTAATCGAAATATTAATATTATTTTGACTGAATTAGACAAAATTGTGGAGTCTAATTATGTAGTCAAAGACAATGTAGAAGTAGCTATTTAACATGATGCAAGACAATCAAGAGAGCATCAAGAAGGTTTCTGGTATGTACCAAGAATGGTTTCTTGACTATGCCTCTTATGTAATTTTAGAACGAGCAATTCCATCTATTTATGATGGTTTGAAACCAGTTCAGCGTAGAATTTTACATTCAATGCGCGAGTTGGAAGACGGACGATATAACAAAGTTGCGAACATTGTAGGAAATACGATGAAATATCACCCGCATGGTGATATGGCGATTTCTGATGCAATGGTTCAAATTGGTCAAAAAGAATTGTTGATCGATATGCAAGGAAACTGGGGAAATATCTATACTGGTGACCGAGCGGCTGCGTCGCGTTATATCGAAGCTCGATTGACTAAATTTGCGTTAGAAGTTGTCTATAATCCAAAAACTACAAAATGGCAACCTTCTTATGATGGTCGAAATAAAGAACCAATCGATCTTCCAATCAAATTTCCTTTGCTTTTGGCACAAGGAGTTGAAGGAATTGCAGTTGGTTTGTCAACAAAGATTTTACCGCATAATTTCAATGAGTTAATTGATGCGTCAATTTTACATCTGAAAGGAAAGAAATTTCAAATTTTCCCAGATTTTTTAACTTCTGGTTTGGTTGATGTTTCTGACTATAATGATGGATTGCGTGGAGGTAAAGTGCGCATTCGTGCAAAGATTTTGCAAGAAGATAAAACGACGCTAAAAATTACGGAAATTCCTTACGGAACAACGACAGGATCTTTGATTGATTCGGTTTTGAAAGCCAATGATAAAGGTAAAATCAAGATCAAAAAGATTGAAGATAATACAGCGGCTGAGGTGGAGATTTTAATTCATCTTGTTCCGGGAAGTAGTCCAGATAAAACGATTGACGCATTGTATGCATTCACGGATTGTGAGATATCTGTTTCGCCAAATGCTTGTGTGATTAATGAGCAAACACCTGAATTTTTAACAGTTTCTGAAATTTTAATTCACAATACAAACAATACAGTTGAATTGTTGAAAAAAGAATTAGAAATTGAGTTAGATGAATTGCAGGAACAATGGCATTTTTCTTCGTTGGAAAGAATTTTTATCGAGAATAGAATTTATCACGATATCGAAGAAGAAGAAACATGGGAAGGTGTAATTTCTGCAATTGATAAAGGATTAAAACCGCATATTGCGCATTTAGTTCGTCCAGTTACGGAAGAAGATATTACACGTTTAACAGAAATTCGAATCAAACGTATTTCTAAATTTGATTTAGATAAAGCGCAACAATTCATAGAATCGTTAGAAGATAAAATCGAAAATGTAAAACATCATTTAGCAAATTTGATTGACTACGCGATTGATTATTTCAAAAATCTAAAGACAAAATACGGAAAAGGAAAAGAACGTAAAACAGAAATTAGAACATTTGATACGATTGATGCGACTAAAGTTGCCGTTGCAAATACACGTTTTTATGTGGATAGAAACGAAGGTTTTATCGGAACTTCATTGAAAAAAGATGAATATTTATTCGAATGTTCTGATATTGATGATATTGTGGTTTTCAAACATGATGGTTCGATGATTGTGACAAAAGTTGATGCAAAAACGTTTGTTGGAAAAGGAATTATTCATGTCGGAATTTGGCACAAAAATGATAAACGTACTATCTATAACTTGATTTATCGCGATGGTAAAAATGGTCCGGCTTATCAAAAACGTTTTGCTGTAACAGGAATTACGCGAGACAAAGAATACGATTTAACGGCTGGTAACAAAGGTTCGGAAGTGTTGTATTTTTCAGCGAATCCAAATGGTGAAGCCGAAGTTGTATCAATTATTCTGAAAACTCATCAACGAATCAAAAAGTTAAAATTCGATATTAATTTTGCTGATTTAGCGATTAAAGGTCGTGCATCAAAAGGTAATTTAGTAACAAAATATCCAATCAAAAAAGTAGAATTGAAAGAGGAAGGAGTTTCGACTTTAGCTCCTCGTCAAATTTGGTTTGATACGGATACAAAACGTCTAAATGCTGATGGATTGGGACTTTTATTAGGTTCTTTCAAAGGTGATGATAAAATTTTAACGATTAATAAAAAAGGTGAAGCGAAATTGGTTTCGTTTGATTTGAGTAATCGTTTTGACGAAGATTTAGAGATTATCGAGAAATGGAAACCTGCAAAACCGATTTCTTGCGTGTATTATGATGCAGAAAAAGATCGTTATTTTGTGAAACGTTTCCTTTTAGAAGATACGTTTTCTCCACAAGCTTTTTATACGTTAGAAGATGGTAAATCATCAATCAAAGTTGTTTCGACCGATTACTTACCAGTTATTGAGTTGATTTTCCCGAAAGTAAAAGGTTTAGAAAAAGAACCAGAAGTGATAAATTTAGAAGAATTTATTACTGTTAAAGGAATTAAAGCGCAAGGAAATCAGTTGACAACGTATAAATTAAAACAAATTAATGTGTTGGAACCGCTTCCTTTCGAAGAGCCAGAAGAAGAGGAAGAACCAGAAGAAGAGCCGCAGCCGACGCTATTTGATGCAATCGAGGAGAATAATAATGAAGAAGAAAATATAGAAGAATAATGGGAGACATCTCTATTGTGGCATTAGTCGTTATTGGACTAAATGTTTTGGTAAGTTGGAAAGGTTTTAACGATTTAGCTTTTTTTGAAAAATATAAATTCCAAGTTGGGTCGATATTATATAATAAGGAATACTATAGAATTTTAAGTTCAGGATTTTTACATGTTGATTTCACTCATTTGTTATTCAATATGTTAACTCTTTACTTTTTTGCAAATCCTGTTATCGGATTTTTTGCGAGTCCAGAAGGATTTTTATTAGGCGACTTTTCGAATGCTAAACTAAATGTAGGTTACGGAATGTTTCTTTTAGTTTTTTTAGCGGCGGTTATTGGCGGAAATCTATTGTCATTGTTGATTCACAAGAAAGAAACTTTTTATTCGGCAGTAGGAGCTTCAGGCGGAGTAACAGGAATTTTGTTTGCTGCAATTGCAGCTTTTCCTGAAATGGAGTTAAGATTATTTTTTGCTTTACCAATTCCAGCTTGGATTTTCGGAATATTATATTTAGGATATTCAGTTTATGGAATGAAAACTAATTTAGGGAACATCGGGCATTCAGCGCATTTAGGTGGCGCGATTGTGGGATTATTATCTGCAATATTATTTTATCCAACAATTTTACAAATTAATATGTATTATATTTTAGGAATGATTGTTCCATTAATTGTATTGTTTGTGATGATTTTGAGAGAACATCGAAAATAAAAAATAAGACAAAAAAAAGCATCAAGATTACTTGATGCTTTTTTTATATGATAATGAAATTATACTATTATTATAATATTCTTTTTACGTATAAGAATTTTGGTCCCCAATATCTATCATTTAAAGAAGATACCATAACGCCTTGAGAAGTAGATGAATGAATAAATTCTAAAACTCCATCTTTATTTCTTCCATGAACAATTCCTACGTGCGAAACTCTACCGCGACCTCTTGTTGCAAAGAAAACTAAATCTCCTTCTTTTGCTTCGTCTGTACTAACTGTAAAACCTTCTCTTGCCTGATCTGCAGATACACGAGGTAAATTTTTATTGAAAGTCTCGAAAACGTTTCTAACAAAGGCAGAACAATCAATACCACTTCTTGTTGTGCCTCCGTATCGGTAAGGTGTACCAATATACGTTTCTGCTTCTTTTAATAAAAATCCTGCAAACAATTCATTCGTTTCTTCTAAAACGCTGTTTAACACAACCATAGATTTCGCTTCATCGTTAATTTCTATTGGTGTAACATCTAAATTGGCATGTTTATTGATTATTTTAGCTTGAGCTTCAATAGCTCTTGGTTTCGGTACGAAACTTCTCGAAGAATATTCTGTAGCTTCACTAACTGGGGTTAAAGAAGAACATGATGTTATAAACATCGTGCAAACCACTGCAGCTACACCTAATATCGATGCTTTCATATATTGAGTATTCGTTTGTATAAATTTTAATAGCACCGCTAAAGTAATTGTTAAAAATATAACTCATTATATATAAGAGATGTTTTGACAAAATATTAACTTCCTTAACATTTTTTAACAAAAATCTATTCAAAAAAACTTTTAAATAAATTTGGAAGTTCAAAAAATAGTTCTACATTTGCACTCGCTTTTCACAACAAGTGGTTAAGCCGTCATGCGGCCCATTCGTCTAGTGGTTAGGACATCAGGTTTTCATCCTGGAAACAGGAGTTCGATTCTCCTATGGGCTACATAAAAGTGTTTTAGAAAATTATTAAATTAATTTGGCGAGATAAAATATTTGTTTATATCTTTGCCGAACTAAAATAGAAAGAGATTTAAGTTATGGCAAATCATAAGTCAGCATTAAAAAGAATTAGACAATCAGCGGTAAGACGCGATCGTAATAAATATTATCACAAATCAGCTCGTACAGCTATTAAAGCTTTAAGATCTGAATCTGATAAAAATGAAGCAGAAACAGTTTTTCCAAAAGTTTCTTCAATGATTGATAAGTTAGCAAAAAGAAACATTATTCACAAGAATAAAGCTTCAAACTTAAAATCAAAGTTAGCGAAACATATTGCGGGATTAGCTTAATAAAATAAAGTGGTCCCTTCGTCTATCGGTTAGGACACTAGATTTTCATTCTAGAAAGAGGGGTTCGATTCCCCTAGGGACTACAAATTAATAGATGGATTGCATTATTGCAATCTTTTTTTTCCTTGTTCATAGTTGTTGATTTTTTAAACAACCAGTAGAATACTGTGTAAAGGAAATTGTTTTTTGTGTTTTGTTTGTAAAGGTTAATCATAATGTTTAGATGATTAATCGGGAATGAAAATGTCGCTGTATAATTCAACTTGGTTCAAATTATTAGAATTATACATCGACTTTTCTACAACTCCCAACACAAAATGACGTTCATTCAAAATAAAGAATATTCGAATTAATTAATTCATATTAAGTGGTCCCTTCGTCTATCGGTTAGGACACTAGATTTTCATTCTAGAAAGAGGGGTTCGATTCCCCTAGGGACTACAATTTGACTTGATTAAAAAAATAGTATAAAATTTTCGAAAATTGTTTGGTAATAAAAAATAAACGTTTATTTTTGCACCACAATAATACGAAAGGAGGTCCCTTCGTCTATCGGTTAGGACACTAGATTTTCATTCTAGAAAGAGGGGTTCGATTCCCCTAGGGACTACAAAAAAGCATTCAGATTTGAATGCTTTTTTATTTTGAAATAGTTTAGTTTATATTGATTTATTGCGATCAATAAAAAAGCGTTTGAGGAAATAAACTTCAAACGCTTTTTGCTTTTATACAGATTCCTTTTATAGCTTTGGAATCGCTTCTATCAATTCTTTGGTATAGTTTGTTGTCGGATGCGCATAAACCTTGTCTGCATCGTCCAATTCTTTCATTTCTCCGTGTTGCATCACCAATAATTGATCACTCATATATTTTACAACCGCCAAATCGTGCGAGATAAATATATAGGTAAAACCAAATTCGGTTTTCAAATCATTTAATAAATTCAAAACTTGCGCCTGAACAGAAACATCCAACGCAGAAACAGATTCATCACAAATGATAAATTTAGGATTTAAAGCCAAAGCACGAGCAATCCCGATACGTTGACGTTGTCCACCAGAAAATTCGTGCGGATATTTGTTCAAATCTTGATCTGATAAACCTACTTTTTGCAAAAGAGATGAAGCCGTTTGTAATCGTTCCGATTTATTCTGACCAATTTTATGCACTTGCATTGGCTCCGTAATAATTTGCGCAACGGTTTGTCGGGGATTCAAACTTGAATATGGATCTTGAAAAATAATCTGAATTTCTCTTCTTAATTTACGAATTTCCTCTTTTTTCAGTTTCGTAATATCTATACCATTATAATAAATTTCGCCAGCAGTTGGCTTTTCTAATAACAAAACCGTTCTACTCAAGGTTGTTTTTCCAGAACCCGATTCGCCAACCAAGCCCATTGTTTCGCCTGGATAAACTTTGAACGAAATATCATCGACAGCTTTTACATTCGGGATGGTTGCATTTCCAAATAAAGTTGATGGATAGAAATATTTCTTCAAATTCTTAACCTCTAAAATTGGAGGATTTGCATAAATTTTTTCGTGAAAAGCTTCGCGTTCTTCTTCTGTATAGATCTCAGTTTCGAAATTTGGATTTTCTAAGAAGTCTTTTACCGTAGGTAAACGTTTCGCGCGTTCATCCAGTCGAGGTCGACAAGCAATTAATCCTTTTGTATAATTTTCTTTCGGATGATTAAAAATTGTTTCTACATTTCCTTGTTCCACAACATCACCACGAAACATCACCAAAACTTCTTCACAAACATTCGCAATCACGCCCAAATCGTGAGAAATAAACAACATGCTCATGTTATTTTTTTCTTGTAATTCTTTCAACAAATCTAACGTCGCTTTTTGTACCGTAACGTCCAAAGCAGTTGTTGGTTCATCTGCAATCAATAATTTTGGTTCGCAAGAAATCGCCATTGCAATCATTACACGTTGCTTTTGACCACCAGATAATTCGTGTGGATAAGCTTTATAAATACGTTCGGGATTTGGTAATTTCACTTGTTCAAAAAGATGAAGAACTTTCTTTTTAGCTTCTTCTTTCGATAAATTTTGATGCAAACGAATCGCTTCCTCCACTTGTTCTCCGCAACGCAAACTTGGATTTAGAGAAGTCATCGGTTCTTGAAAAATCATTCCGATTTCATTTCCTCTTATTTCTTCCAGTTCTTTAGGTGAAAGTTTAAGCAAATCTATCATTTTATCATCTTGACGAAAAAGAATTTCACTTTCGGGATGAATTATCGCATTAGGAGACAATAAACCCATAATAGCTAATGAAGTTAACGACTTTCCAGATCCAGATTCTCCAACAATTCCTAATGTATCACCTTGTTCTACTTTGAAATTGATGTTATTCAGAACTTGTTTATCTCCAAAAGAAATTGATAAATTTTTGACCTCGATAATATAATGTAAATCTTGCTTTTGCATGGCAAATTGTTGCTTGGTAAATGAAGTGGAAATTTAGTGATTTTTTAATCATTTTCTCGAATCAATAATTTCTAAGATTTTGTATTTATAAATTTTGTAATTTTGCTACGAATCAAAACGTTGTGATTTTTAATTTTTTTTTATTAATTTAGATGTATTGATTTACTGACTTATAAAAACTTATAACAAGTCAGTCTTTTAAATTCGAAGAATGGATACATACTCCCAGATTTCGACATTGTTTTTAGTCGCTAATCACAATGTCGCCGATGAAATTTCTGTAGCAAAACTTTTGCTTACAATTTTCCTTGTTTTATTAAATGGTTTTTTCGTTGCAGCCGAGTTTGCAATTGTAAAAGTACGTTCGTCACAAATTGAAGTTAATCAAGATATTAACGAAAGAACTTCAAATGCTGCAAAACGAATCGTTAATCATTTAGATTCTTATCTTGCCGCAACACAGTTAGGTATTACATTAGCTTCGCTTGGTCTTGGTTGGGTTGGAGAAAGCTCTTTAACGCCTGTAATCGTAAAACTTTTTGAAGTAGTTGGTTTAACTTCTCCTTCTTGGACAGCGATTGCGCATAATGTTGCGTTTCCAGCAGCTTTCGTTATCATTACCATTTTGCACATTGTTTTTGGTGAATTAGCACCGAAATCTATCGCAATTCAGTATCCAACAAAAACTACTTTTACAGTAGCTTGGCCACTTCGTGCATTTTATTTTGTTTTCAAACCGCTTATTGTGTTAATGAATGGTTTTGCAACTGTTATTTTGCGTGCGGTTGGAATTCATCCTATTCATGGAGGTGAAATTCACACAGAAGAAGAGTTGAAAATGATTATTACAGAAAGTTCTGAAGGTGGAGCAATTGAGGAATCTGAACGTAATTTAATTCAAAATGTGTTTGAGTTTGATGATCGTCGTGTGATGAATATTCAAACTTTACGAAAAAATGTTTCTGCAATTAATATTAATACTTCTGTAAAAGATGCATTAGATTATGCGATTAATGAAGGTTATTCGCGTTATCCTGTTTACGAAGAAGAATTTGATAATATAAAAGGTATCATTTACGCTAAGGATTTAATCAAGCAATTATTGGAAAATCCAAATCAAACTGAAATTGAAGGATTGTTGCGAGAGCCAATTTTTATCTCAGAAAATGCATTGATTAAGAATGTAATGAAACAATTTCAGAAAAAACATATGCAAATTGCAATTGTAACAAATGAAGTTGGTGAAGTTGCAGGAATTGTTTCGATGGAAGATATTTTGGAGGAGTTGGTTGGAGAAATTCAAGACGAATATGATAACGAAGATCCGATAGTTTCTCGTGTTTCTGAAGGTGTTTATAATATAAATGCACACAACGCGATAAGCGATATTAATCGTTTAGTACCGTTTAGATTCGAAGAAAGTGAACATTATGATACGTTGGCTGGATTGATTTCTGAATGTTATCCTGATAAAGAATTAACGGAAGGAGATTTGATTGATTTGGAAGAATATACAGGAACAATTATCAAAATGTACCGAAATTCTGTTGAGCAAGTTCAATTGAAAGTGAAAGATGAATTGATTGAAAACTTTCGCGATGAACCAGATTCAGCCGAAGATGATGAAAATTAATCATTAGAAAATATAGAATAAAAAATCCGCTAATGAGCGGATTTTTTTCGTTTTTATATATCTTCTTTTCGTTGTAAAGGTTGATCGTAACGCATTTTTCGGAAAACATTAATCAAGGTTACAACATCTTTTTCACAATAATCTTTGATGCGTTCTACATTGTTTTCATCGTAATAAACTCGTGCAACTTGTGAACCATCGATATCATCTTTTGGTGTTGGAATTTCGAAAACATTTGCCAATAAATCTAACGATGTAAAGTTCTTGTAATCGCCAAATTTCCATAATTCCATTGTATCCAAATGCTGAACTTCCCATGGCTTTTTACCAAATAATTGCAAAATAGCTGGAATTTCAATTTGATTAATCATCATTCGGCGAGCGATGTACGGAAAATCAAACTCTTTTCCGTTGTGTGCACATAAAATATGATCAGGCTTGAAAAAATTTTCAATCAACATTGAATTAAAATCTTCTAACAATTTCTTTTCGTCGTGACCATAAAAACTTTTGATATGAATAAAAGAATCTTTAACTACAATTCCGACTGAAATGCATACAATTTTTCCAAATTCAGCCATAATTCCAGCACGTTCGTGGTAAAATTCTTCAGGAGAAATTTCATTATTATTGCGTTGATAAGCTGTTTTCTTTTCCCAAAGAGCTTGTGTTCTTTCAGACAAAAGATTCCAATCATCGGTTTGTGGAACCGTTTCGATATCTAAAAATAATATTTTACTGTAAGGAATTCGTTGGATCATTTTCTTTCACTTTTTGATTAATTCGCATTGCTTCGTCTACCAATCGGTAAACATCGCCATCTGCAATTGGATGATTGTTTGGTTGATCATTATGCGTTTTTCCAGTTCGAACAATAACTAATTTTTCTGAAGGAATTACAATGATACGTTGTCCCAAATGTCCTAACATTGCATAAAAAGGCGTTTTGTAATTGTAATCCATCCAAACTGAATAACCATAAATTTGTGGCTCATTTGGTCCGAATGCTTTTTTGTTTGGTAAAACCATTTTCTGAACAAATGCTGAATCCAAAATTTGTTTTCCGTACCAATTTCCATCATTCAATAATAATTGCCCAAGTTTGGCAAAATCTCGCGCTGTCGCATTGAAGCAACAATAGGTTTTCTCCATTCCTTTCGGATTATCTTTCGACCATTGAGCATCTAATTCCATACCCATTGGTTGCCAAAATTCTTCTTGAAAATATTGCGATAACGATTTATTTTTCACTGCGCGTTCAATCACAATTCCTAATAATTGCGTGTCACTCGATTGATATTTGAAATGTCCGCCAGGTTGAGAAACAAATTTTCGATCTAACATTTGTTTAACGATATCATCACCATAATACGCTTTAGCAGTAGGATTGAGTGGGAAATAATAATCTTCGTCCCAATCATAACCAGATGTCATCGCAGATAAATCGCCAACGGTACATTCAGCTCCAAATTTATCATCTTTAAATTCAGGAATGAAATCTGTTATTTTTTGATCTAAACCTTTGATATAACCTTGTTCAATCGCTTTTCCCAACATCATTGTTGTGAATGTTTTCGCCATCGAAAAAGAATTGGTAATATCATTTTGCGCATATCCATTAAAATAATATTCGCTCAAAATTTGATTATCTTTTATAATAACCAATCCAGCAGTTCCGAAATCGTTCATCTCCTTTTCGAAGTTAGCTGACAACGGAAATTGATTATAATCTAAATGTTGATGCCAAACTCGCGGTGCACCTGCCAAAATTACATTGTTATCAAAATCTTTGTAATCGTTGATATTTGCAGTGCTTTCACCTTTCATATAGGTTAATTTTACGCCACGAAAAATGTAGTCATTCCCTGTTGCATAAAGAATTAGGATTAATACACAAATGATTATGATGAACCATTTTATTATTTTCCAAAGTATTTTCATTTCAAAAATTTAGAATCTTTTACTAAAATAAGCTTTTACTATTAAATAATGTTAAAATTCTATCATTTCGGAATCATATTTGTTGAGTTATTGTGTATCTTTATACAAGAAAATTAAATCTAAAAAATAAATATTATGGCTTTTGAATTAGCAAAATTACCTTATGCATTTGATGCATTAGAACCTCATATTGACGCAAAAACAATGGAAATTCACCATGACAAACACCATGCTGCGTACACAAATAACTTGAATGCTGCTATTGAAGGAACTGATTTAGCAAATGCTACAATCGAAGAAATTTTAGCAAAAGGAACTGACAAACCAGCTGTTCGTAACAATGGTGGTGGTTTCTACAATCACAATTTATTCTGGGAAATTTTAACTCCAGGTGGTGCTAATCAACCAACTGCAGAAGTTGCTGATGCAATTAACGCTGCTTTTGGATCTTTTGAAGCTTTCAAAGATGAGTTTTCTAAAGCTGCTGCAACACGCTTTGGATCTGGATGGGCTTGGTTAATCGTAAAAGATGGAAAATTAGTTGTAACATCAACTCCAAATCAAGATTCTACTTTGATGCCTGTTGCTGATGTACAAGGATTTCCAGTTTTAGGATTAGATGTTTGGGAACATGCTTATTACTTAAATTACCAAAACCGTCGTCCTGATTATATCGAGGCTTTCTTCTCTGTAATTAACTGGGATAAAGTTGCGGAAAGATTTGCATCTGCAAAATAATAAGGTTTAAAAAAATTAAACAATACAAGACTTGTGTAGAAATACGCAAGTCTTTTTTTATCTTTGGACTATGGGAGTAATTATTTTAGAAAATATAAAAATATATTCGAATCATGGATGTTTAGATGAAGAAGCGCGCATTGGTTCTGATTATTTGGTTGATTTGGAAGCGCATGCAGACTTTACGAAAGCAACAGAATCGGATGAATTGGTTGATGCTTTGGATTATGTTTCGTTAAATAAAATTGTGAAGGAAGAAGTAGGTATTCGTTCAAAACTTTTGGAACATGTTTGCAAAAGAGTGTTAGATCGTATAGGTCAGGAACTTACGAATGTCACATATGCAAAAGTAAAATTATCTAAGCTGAATCCTCCTATTGGTGGGCATGTAGAAAAAGTGAGTGTTATTTTAGAAAAATCGTATTAAACTTTTTTTTTCTGAAATTATTGCTATATTTGCAATCCAAAACAACGGGAATGGTTCCTTGACCGAGAGGCTAGGTAGCGGTCTGCAAAACCGTCCACAGCGGTTCGAATCCGCTAGGAACCTCAAGATTAATTGATGATCAACAAGTTAAAAGACGTTTATGCATATTTTTTGCATAACGTCTTTTTTTATGCTTCAGTTTTATTTTCATAATTTATTATATTTGATGAATAGTAATATGAATCATATTTGGATTGATGTTTAGGAACAATAATTGGCTCATAGCTCTTTTTATGATCTCGTGGAACATCTATCGTAGATTCTCCATATTAGCTTTTAAACGTTTTGAAGTTGTACCATTACGTGCATTTGGATTATCACTTTTCTCATTTTTTGGAATAACCTAAATGTACTTGAAGTTAGCCTTGCAGCATGGCTTCTGATAAATCAGAATGCAATTCTTTTATTTTAAAGAAAAGTCTTGATGATTTTGATATAGGGGAGTATATCTAACAACAATGATTTAATAATTAAAATACAGAATATTCAAAACTCATATTGAATAAAGAAAGACATTTTTTAATCCTCCATTTTTATATAACCTTCGCCATAATTATCAAAAAATAATTTACGATAAGTAGAACCTATTGCAATGGCAACATCATCGATGTACAAAGTGTTATAATCAAAAGAAGTGATATGATTTTTGTTGACAATATAGGATTTGCTCACTCTGTAAAAGCTTGTGTTTGGAAGCTTTGTATGCATTGTTTTTAGATTCATCGCGGTTATCAACTTTTGCTTGTCCGTATAAATGATGACATAATCTTTCAAAGCCTCGATATGTGTAATATCCTCAAAGTTTAGTTTATGAAATCTTCGATCTGCCTTGATAAACATAAACTGTTCTGAATTAGATTCAATTGTTGATTTTATGGTGTTTTCTGATAATAATTGATGCAATAATTCTGCCTTATTAATTGCTTTTTTTAGTCGTTCTTGCGAAATAGGTTTCAATAAATAATCTATCGCATCCAGCTCGTAGCCATCAATCGCAAACTGAGGATAAGCTGTCGTAAAAATAAATAATGTATTCGCAGGCAATTGTTTTGCGAGTTCGAGACCATTTATGCTTGGCATTTCAATATCCAAAAAAACTAAATCGACGTGATTGTTTTTAGTGAAATCAAGTGCTTTGGTTGCGTTACCAAAACTCCCAATGATCTCAATAGATTCAAAACCATTTAGTTCCTCCGATAATTGCTCGCGAGCAAGAGGTTCATCATCAATTATAATACATTTCATAAAGGCAGATTTAAAGTGACAACAAATTCTTTTTCTTTCTTATTTAGCTTCAATTCGTAGTTATCACCATATAAAAGTTCTAATCTTCTTTTGATATTCGTAAGCCCGATTCCTTTATTTTTTGTATCAGAAATTTTAAAATCTGGACAGATAGAATTGCTACATTCAAAATGCAACATAAGATTTGTTATGCTAAAATTAATATTGATATAAGACGCATTATCATTAACATCGACACTATGTTTAACTGCATTTTCGATAAAAACGGTAAATAAGTTTGAAGGAATTAAACGTCGGTTAAGTGATTCCGAATTAATTGTATTGTTGATTTTTACTGTGAAATCGTCCCGTCTTTTTTGCTCTAATTCCAAATAATTGGTAAGAAATAAAATCTCTTGACACAAATTGTTTTTATTGTTTCGATTTTCATACAATTGAAAACGCAGAAATTCTGACAACTTCACAACTGTATTCACAGCTTCTTCGGGATTTTTTCTGATTAGAGCTTTTACACTATTCAAATTATTAAATAAAAAATGAGGATTAATTTGGTTTTTTAATTCCGCTAATTCCATTTTATGCGTTAGTTTTTCTAGTTCGATAATCTTCTCTTTATCAATAATCCAATTCTGCGCTAATCTTGTTGTTGTTGTAATCATGATAAAACTAATCGAAGTAAAAATTCCATAGATTGGCTGTAGCATAAAGAATTCACCTTTTGGAGTATTTAAATGTAGGATATATCGATTGGTTAAAAGTACAATACTTAGGGTTACAATAACTAAACAGATTAAAAGCGAGAAATTGGTCAGGTATTTTCTGTCCAAAAATTTAGGAACCAAATAATAGGTGTTGATGTAAAACATGATGACAAAAAAAGTGTACACGCTAACAAACCAATAAATACGGTCTTCTTTGGGAAATCTGATGTAAAATCCTGAGCAATACAAGAAAATGAAGAAAAATAGTAGAAAAATGATTTGCCTAACCAATTTCAATTTCTTGTTCAATAAAAAAGCTATAATTTTCTCCTCCATTTCGATTTATTTAGAGATAGTAATTACTCAAAATATTTAGATTACTAAATTACTTCTTTATAAAAGACATTATATTTTTTTATACAAAATGATTCTGTTTTTATACAAAAACCCGCAATCCTTCGGTTTTGTATAAAATATGCATTGGTTCGTATAAATTTGAATTTGGGACTAATTTTTTGCTTTTTATTTACGTCGAAAAATTAGTAATATGTCGCAAGCAAAAGTGTTAGAATTATATAATCTTATAGACGAAACTTCGTTATCTGAAGAACAACTTGAGTGTAAAATTATTCAAATTAGTTGATCTTATTCGATTTATAGAAATTTACAATGATTCAATTTTGATCAAAGATTTTTTGAAATACAATTGTAGCATTATTTCCCATGAAAATAAATCAATCGGAATTGTATTTTGTGAGCAACTCGAAGAAATTGAATCGCTTCTCGCCACACAAAAACTTTTGATGATAAAGGAAAAAGAATTTCTAAATGAATTATGGATTGTTTTTGTTAAAGATTATCAACAATCAATTAATATTGAAAGTATTAGCAATAATCGTAAACTCAATCTTTTTGACAAGATTTTTAATTTCAATTTTTATAAACAAACAATTTTACAAGCCAGATAATAGCCATGAAATTAATTAAAACGTCAACAATATTATTTTGTCTTCTAACAAATGTTACCAATGTATATGGGCAAGACAATAAGGAAATAAAAGAACAAGATAGTATTTCCAAAAAATCCTATATATATTTGACGCAACAATTTTCTGTTGCAAGTCCATTGAATGTAGAATACACTTATGCCACGCCAACAAAATTTACTTCGAAAACGGATGGGAACAAAACTGATGGTAATCGAATTAATCATTATTCACAACTGAATATCAGTACAAATATCAATATTTTGAAAAAAAAGAATTGGATTCTTAGTACGACTCTTGGTTATAAGAATACCAATATGGATATAGAATTTGCTGAACCAACGTTTCAAGAAACAAAAAATGTAGATATTAATGCACATTATCTCTATGAATCCTTGAATTTGGCTTATAGTACAAAACTTTTTAACAAGCCTACTTTTCTAAGTTCTAGTCTTATTTTTGATGGTAGCGACAAATATTTTGGTCGAGTAAAAGGACTTGTAACAGGAAATATTTTATTAAAATCTACAGATCGAACTAAAATATTAGTAGGATTAGGATTGAACATTGATGAAGGTACTAAAACACCTGTAATTCCAATGTTTACCTTACAACATAGATTTAATAATGACTTTTTTGCAGATATTATTTTACCAAAACAAATTCTTTTCAGAATGCATCCTTTCAAAAATTCTCGATTATCAATAGGAACTGAATTGGAAGCAAACACGTTTTATTTATATCTTTTGAATCCTAATAATTTATCTGAAAAATACGAATATAGACAAGTTGACTTAAACAATGGATTGAAGTATGAATATTTGTTAAAACACAATTTTATTATCACCGCTAAAACAGGAGTAAAAACGCTAATTACAAATGGTTTATTTAATAAAAAAGACACGTTTGATGACAAGATTTTCTCTTCGACACAAGATCCTTCGTTTTATTTTAATCTAGGACTTTCTTATAATCCTTTTGTAAAAAAGCGAAAATAAATCAGTTATTGTCTCCCCAAAAAAAGCCTTACAATAAGTATCGAAAGGCTTTTTAAATCTATCAACTATTAACTACTTGGGTAGTTATTACCTTTTGCAATATTGTGAAATAAGACGATTTCCTTTAAGATAAATACAGGGATTTGTTCGTCAAGAATTCAAAAATTTTAAGATGGTTAAAGCGACTACTATAATTAAAATAGAAACAATAACGATGTCTTTATAATTGATTGTTTTCGAACCAAATCCAACTTTCTTTGATTTACTTATCTTTTTAGATTGCATCAGAAGGATTTTTTAGTTAATACAAATATAGATTATAAATTTAATTGAATAACTTATTTGTAATTAAATAATTGTAAAAATATCAATATAATATATAAGGATGATTTTTATTGTTTTGAAATCTATTTGATTTTTATACAAAATCATTTTTGTGTGAAACGTGAAAAATTATGTTTTCTCACAATACTTTTTCATTTTTCTCAAAAATCAATTTGTACGGTTTAGTACAATTATTATGTTAAAAACAGTTAAAACACCATATTTGAAATTTCTCCTAAATATTCCATTAAATAATAAACAAAATCATTGATTATTTATGTTAAGGTAATTTTAATTAAAATTGAATGAAAGTTAAAATAATCTCGAAGTTAAAGATGTCAAATATCATTGTAGCATCAATTTATATTAAACATGAGAAAAAAATTAACTTCATTAAGCTTATTCGCTTTTCTTGGTTTTGCTGCATTTTCGTATGGGCAAACGAAAGGAATTATAAATGATGGCAATGGTTTTCCAGAAGCAGATGTGCAAATTACGATCAAAGGATCTGACAAGGTAGCTTACACAGATGAAAATGGAGAATTTGATATTGATGCTAAAATTGGTGATATTTTAATCATTAATGGAAAAGAGTATGTGGTTTCGAGCAATCATTTGGGTGTTATAAAATTACAGTCTAACTCAACTGTAGATCTTGCTGAAACGGTTGTGACCGCATTTGGTGTACAAAAAAAGGAAACTGTGGTTGGTTCTGTTGGAACTATTAGTGCAGAAGATATAGAAAATAGACCTTTGTCTAATGTGGCAAAAGCATTAGATGGCGCTGTAGCTGGTGTGCAAGTTTCTACTGGTTCTGGACAACCAGGTTCTGGATTATCGGTGCAAGTTCGTGGAGTAGGTTCTTACAATTTATCGAGTTCGCCTTTGTATGTTGTAGATGGTGTAATTTACACAGGAAGTTTGCAAGATTTGAATCCGAATGATATTCAATCTTTAACAGTCTTGAAAGATGCTGCTTCAACTTCTTTATATGGTGCATCTGCAGCAAATGGAGTGGTGATGATTACAACAAAAAAGGGTAAAAAAGGTAAAGGATCGTTTAGATTATCTTCTAATACAGGAGTTGTAACAAGAGCTACGCCAGAATATTCGAGAGTGGGAGCTGGAGATTATTATGTTGCAACTTGGGAATCTATGCGAAATGGCTATTTAGCTTCGAATTCTTCTGCAACATTGGCACAAGCGAATGCTTATGCTTCAACTAATTTAATTACAAATAATCTTAAAAATAATATTTACGGAGTTGCCAATGATCAGGTTGTGGTTGATGGAGTTTTAACTTCGTCAGATGCTTTGTACAATGATTTTGATTGGCAAGATTATATTTCTCGAACTGGATCTTTTCAAAAGTATGATATAGATTATTCGGGTGGTGATGAGAAGACGACCTATTTTGCAGGGTTTGGTTATAATAAAGAAACTGGTTATGTGATCAAGTCTGATTTTGAGCGTTATAATGCACGTGTAAATGTGGATTCTCAAGTTACAGATTGGTTAAAATTAGGAACTAATTTAACGGGAAGTTTAATAAAATCGAATCAAGCAGATTCGAGTGGAGGATCTTCTTACATCAATCCATTTTATTTTACACGAGCAATGGGGCCAATTTATTCGCCTTATTTGTATGATGCAAATGGACAACGCGTTTATGATACCGAAGGAAATCCTGTTTATGATGGAAACGAATCTCGTGGTAGAGGTTCTAGCGCGAGTTCTGGACGAAATGTGTTGCAAGAAACCTTGTTGAACAATCAGTATCAAGATACAAATTCGATTAATTCGAGATTCAATGCTGAAATTAAACTTGCAAAAGGTTTAACATTTACGACAAACTTATCGTATGATGTAAGAAATTACAAATACAAAGAATACGGAAATAAAGAAATTGGAGATGCGTCTGGTACTGCTGCTTTAGAAATTACGGATTATAAGTATACAGGAACAACATTCAATCAAATCTTAAATTATAGAAAATCATTTGGTTTACACAATTTTGATGCAATATTAGGTCACGAAAGTTTTGAAAGAAAAACTGATTATTCTAATGTGCGTAAAACAGGTGAAACGGTTTCTGGTATTTATGAATTAATCAATTTTTTGAATACAACAAGTGCAACGGGTTACAATTATATCATTAGAAAAGAAGGATATTTTGCACGTGTTAACTATGATTATGCAAGTAAATATTTGTTGTCTGCTTCTGCTCGTTTAGACAAATCTTCTCGTTTTTCGGACGAAAATAATCAAGGTATTTTCTGGTCTGTAGGTGCAGGATGGAATATTCATAAAGAGGATTTCTTAAAAGATTCATCAGTGATTAATGAATTAAAATTACGTGCTTCTTATGGACAAGTAGGGAATGATGGTGGAATTGATGAAGAACCAGGTTATCAAGTCGATTTAGATTTATATTCTTTGGGATATAACAATGGAACGGAATCAGGAGTTTTACTTGGTCAAGTTGGTAATTCTAACTTAACATGGGAGTCTAAAAATTCGTTTGATGTAGGGTTAGATTTTGCTTTGTTCAGAAATAGAATTTCAGGATCGTTAGAATATTATTTACAAGATGTAAAAGATATGATTTTCGCTGTTCCTGTGCCAAATTCTGCTGGAGTTCCAGGAAACTCTATTTATCAAAATATTGGTAAAATGAGGAATCAAGGAGTCGAGCTTTCATTAAATTTTGGGATTGTCAGAAACGAAAAATTCTCATGGGATTTAGGCCTGATTGCTGCTCATAATGAAAACGAAATGTTGAAAATGGCAAATGGAGCGGATGATGCAATTATTAATGGAACAAAACGTATTGCAGAAGGTCATTCTTTGTATGATTTCTGGTTACGTCAATGGTATGGAGTAGATTCTTCGGATGGAGCTGCATTGTATGTTCAAGATCCAACAAAAGCAGACGATTCTAACACGCGTACAGTTAACGGAACTAAAGTAACGACTAATTATGCAAATGCATTGTACGATTATTCAGGGTCATCATTACCAGATGTTTATGGTAGCATTACAAATAATTTCAAAGTAGGGAATTTTGATGCTTCAATCATGTTGAATTATCAATTAGGAGGAAAAACATACGATAGTAATTACGCTTTATTGATGAGTTCTTATCCGCAAGGGCAAGCAATTAGTAGATATGTTATCAGCTTGGAAAAATCCAGGAGATGTTACAAATGTGCCAATTATGAGTACGGCAAATACAACAAATGCTTCTGCTGCTTCTACGAGATGGTTGGTTAGTTCAGATTATTTAACAATCAAAACAGTGCAATTAGGTTACAATTTCGATAAAAGAGCAATTGAAGGAATTGGTTTAAGCAATTTGAGAGTGTATGTTTCTGGTGAGAATTTATATTCTTGGACTGCAAGACAAGGTTTAGAGCCAGCTCAATCATTCAATGGTACAACAACTTATCGTTACACACCGTCTCGAACAGTAAGTTTAGGACTAAATGTTTCTTTCTAAAATTGAATTTATAATGAAAAAGATAAAATTATTACTAGCAGTTATTGCAATATCGTCGCTTTCGCTATCATCGTGTAATGATGATTATTTAGATGTTGTTCCGACATCCTCAGTAAGTGACCAAACTATTTATTCAACAGCAGATAACTTAATGGCTGCAATAAATGGGATGCATAGAAATATGTATGTTAGACAAAATGAATCTCAAGGAAATAATGGATATACAGCACAATTGATTATTACAGATGTAATGGGAGAAGATGTTGTGTTTCCTTCTACCGGAAATGGATGGTTTGTAAGTGAATTAAGATGGATTTCTCAAAGCAACAATTCTTCAACAACTTCATCCTATCCTTGGACGTTTTGGTACGAAATGATCAAAAATGCCAATAATATTATTACTTATGGAGAAGAAGCTTCTGGAGATCAGAATTTAAAAGATCAAGCAATTGGAGAAGCTTATGCTTATCGTGCATTTGGATATTTTCAATTAGTTCAGTTATATGGTAAAAGATACGTTGCAGGTGCAGCGAATTCTGATTTAGGAGTTGTTTTGAGAGATGATCCAAAAGATGTTGATCCAAAAGCACGTGCAACTGTACAAGAAGTTTATACTGAAATTTGGAATGATTTAGCCAAAGCAGAAACTTATTTAACAGGAAAAACAGCTTCTAATGCTTCGCATTTTTCTCTCGAAAATGTAAAAGGTATTATGGCAAGAGTTGCTTTGGTTCAGCAAGATTATACAAAAGCAGCTCAATATGCAAATGAAGTAAAATCAGAATTTTCGTTAATGTCACAAACGCAATATAAAGCTGGGTTTAACGATTATTCAAATCCAGAATGGATGTGGGGTGTAACAATTCAAGAAGATCAATCCGACTATTTCGGAAATTTCCATGCTTATATGTCACGAAATTATAATTCGTCACAAATTCGTACTGCTCCTAAAGTAATGAATACCAATTTGTACAATGCTTTTCCAACGACAGATGTTCGTACGCAAGTTGTGGATCCGACTGGAAAACATACAAGTTTAGGTTTACCGTCTAATTATTCGCTATTTGCATATACCTCTCAAAAATTCCTAGCACAAAGTACATCAAGTTCTTTAGGAGACGTTCCGTTTATGCGTGTCGCTGAGATGTATTTGATCGAAGCAGAAGCGTTATATAAATTAGGAAAAGAAACCGAATCCAAAGCAGTTTTAACAACTTTAGAAAAAGCAAGGGATACAGCTTTCACAGGATTTACAACTTCTGGAGATGCATACTATCAACAGATTTTATTGAATAGACGAATCGAATTATGGGGAGAAGGATTTAGATTCTTCGATTTAAAACGATTAGGTCAAAAATTAGATCGTACAGGAGCAAATCACAACGCAACTGTTATTAATAATGTTTATACAATAGAGCCAACAGATTTAAAATGGCAATGGATAATTCCAGTCGCTGAAATCAATTCGAATCCATTGTGTGAGCAGAATCCATCGTGATAACATTTTTTTTATATATCTTCTCCTCATAGAGAAGTATAACATTTTTAGAGGTTTTCCAAACGGAAAACCTCGATTTTATTTTTTTAAAATATGTATACTAAAATATAATAAACAAAAAACCTCAAGCGATTCACTTGAGGTTTTTTGTTTATTTTTCTGCTTCTATAGTATTATTTAAGCTATTCTTTTGATTTTTTTGACGCTCTTTTTCTTCGTCCGATAATTTATCTTCAAGATTTTTTTTCACATCATTCAGCATTTCTTTGAATTTTTCGGGCTGCATCATATAATATTTGTAGCTCTCCGAAAACTGATGAAATGTGATATCATAACTTTTCATAATATCTACCGCATCTTTTGCTAAATCTATACTTTGATCTTGGTGTTGAGTAGGAAACATTTGTATTCCTTGCTGACTAATATATAAATCAGTAAGAATATCAATCATTTCAGATTTACTGATAAGATCTTTTGGTTTGTCGTAATTTTTTGGTGCACAACTAAAAATACTCAAAAAAATCAGTGATAAGAAGATCAAGTTTTTCATAATTTGCCAAATATTTTTCTTAATCGTAACGAAATTACACCAAAAACGGCTTCTCCAATAATATCAGAACTAATTTTTGATTCGCCTAAAGTTCTGTCTGTAAAAATAATAGGAACTTCTTTTAGCTTAAATTTCTTAATCCACGTTTTATACTTCATTTCAATCTGAAAACCATAACCTTTGAATTGTATTTTATCCAAATCCAAAGATTTCAACACGTTTGCTCTATAACCAACAAACCCTGCTGTAGCATCATGAACAGGTAGTCGCGTGATGATGCTCACATATTTCGACGCAAAATATGACAATAAAACTCTGTTCATTGGCCAATTCACAACATTTACACCGTTAGAATAGCGTGAGCCAATTGCTAAATCGGCACCATCTGCTAAGGCTTGGTATAAGCGAGGTAAATCATTTGGATTGTGTGAAAAATCGGCATCCATTTCGAAAATATATTCGTAATTATTTGCCAAAGCCCACTTAAATCCATGTACATAAGCGCGTCCTAAACCATCTTTTGTGGTACGAATTTCTAAATGCAAACGTCCATTAAATTCAGGAATCAAGCGTTTTACAATATCATTTGTTCCGTCTGGAGAACTGTCGTCAACAATAAGCACATCAAATGCTCCGTCAACAGCCAAAGCTGCACGAATAATGGCTTCTATGTTTTCTTTTTCGTTGTAGGTCGGGATAATAACTAATTTGTCCGACATAAATATTATTTTGTGGGCATAAAGATAGTTATAAGATTGTTAGTCTTTTGTATTTTTGAAAAAATTATGAAAACAAACGATTTAATCTCGATAGGAAAAAATACACTTGGCAATGATACTGTTCTTATTGCTTTGACGGTGTGTTTGTTATTGGTTTGTGCAGCAAAATACTTGTTTGCGAAAAATTTCAAAACGCTTGATAATAAAACCGAATACATGAGTTTTACGGATGATAATACGACATTATTTAGTTTTATTGTCAATGGTGTGACGGTTTTGTTGATAAGTTTGTTGTTGGTTTCTTATTTTGATATCACGTATAATCATATTCCAAATTTTAAGTTTTATTATCTTTCTCGTGTCGGAATTACCTTTGGTGTAATCAGTTTGATTATGCTTTTTAGGTTGATGATTGAGGTCGTTTTTTATCGTGTTTTCTACGAATCTAGTTCTGTTTCATATTTTATGAAAAGTTCGAGTTTTGTCAATGCAAAAAATGTTTTACTCTTACTTATTATTTGTTTTTTGTTTTTTTACACACAAATTAACAAAGATTACTTGATGGTGATTGGCTTTATTTTGTTGTTTTTGAATAGAATATTCGAAATTTATCATATATACGCAAAACAAATAAGTGACAATAAATCAGTTTGGTATTATAATATTTTGTACCTTTGCACCCTAGAAATTTTACCTATAATGGTATTAGCAAAACTACTAATTGTAGGTAAAGTAATCTAAAATTACTATGAAAGTTAAATCAATATTAGTATCTCAACCTAAGCCTCAGGCAGAAAACTCGCCATACTACGAGATTGAAAAAAGAAATAAAATCAAAATTGATTTTAGACCATTTATCCAAGTTGTCGGAATAGACGCTAAAGAAGTAAGACAACAAAAAATTGACTTTAGCAAAGTGACTGCTGTAATTTTTACAAGTAGAAACGCTATTGATCATTTTTTCCGTTTAGCAGAAGAAATGCGTTTTACTGTTCCTGACTCTATGAAATATTTTTGCGAATCAGAAGCAATAGCATTCTATTTACAGAAATACATTGTTTACAGAAAACGTAAAATTTATATTGGAGAAAAAGTTTTTGCGGATATGGTGCCTTTATTTAAAAAGCACAAAGACGAAAACTTTTTATTACCAGCATCTGATGTTTTAAAACCAAATGTTCCTACTTTACTAGATAGTTTAGGATTAACTTGGCAAAAAGCAACTTTGTTTAGAACTGTTTCGAGTGATTTATCTGATTTGTCTGATGTAAAATACGATATTTTAGTATTTTTTACTCCTTCAGGAATCAAATCATTATTCGAAAATTTCCCAGATTTCGTGCAAGAAAATACAAGAATTGCCGTTTTCGGAAAATCGACAGTAGATCAAGCAAAAGAGATGGGATTACGTGTAGACATTGAGGTGCCAACACCACAAACGCCTTCAATGACAATGGCGTTAGATAAATACGTGAAAGAAGCAAATAAATCAAAATAATATTCGCTTTACCCTTCTCTCTAATTAAAAAATATGTAAATTAAAGAGATGGAAAAAAGATGGGAAATAAAAGAACAACCCAATACTGAAGTAGTTAAGGATTTAAGAGAATCGCTTAACATTTCTGAGGTGCTTGCTATTTTATTAGTCCAACGTGGAATTACGAATTTTGCGCAAGCCAAATCGTATTTTAATCCATCCTTAGACGAATTGCATGATCCTTTTTTGATGAAAGGAATGTCTGATGCGGTTTCACGTATCAAAAATGCAATTGATGACGAAGAAAATATCTTAATATTTGGAGACTACGATGTAGATGGAACGACAGCCGTAACTTTGTTTTACGAATTTCTGACTTCTATCTACTCGAAAGTCTTTTTTTATATTCCAGACCGAAATAACGAAGGTTATGGAATCTCTCAACAAAGTATAGAATTCGCTGTACAAAACAATATTTCACTTGTAATTGCTTTAGATTGTGGAATAAAAGCGCACGAAGAAATAAAATATGCCCAATCAAAAGGCATCGATTATATTATTTGTGATCACCATTTACCAGATCGTTCTGTGCCAAAAGCGTACGCGGTTTTAGATCCGAAACAAAAAGGTTGTCGTTATCCTTACAAAGATTTGAGCGGTTGTGGTGTTGGGTTTAAATTGGTGCAAGCTTATACAGAGAAATTCAATCTTCCGAAAGAAAATCTTTTACCACTTTTAGACTTAGTTGCTGTAAGTATTGCGGCTGATATTGTTCCGATTACAGGAGAAAATCGTGTGCTGGCTTATGCCGGCTTGAAACGATTAAATTCAGAACCTCGTTTGGCTTTTCAGCAATTAATTCCGACTAATATTAAAAATAATGTCAATATTTCTAATGTTGTTTTTTCTATTGCACCAAAAATTAATGCTGCAGGTCGTATAAAACATGGTTCGGAAGCGGTTCGTTTTATGTTGAGTACAGATGAAGAGGATTGCCGTAAATATTTGAATGATATTAATTCATTAAATAACGAACGCAAAACCTTGGATCTTGATATGACGCATGATGCACTCTTTCAATTGGATCAAATCAATACCAAAGAAAAATATTCGACCATTGTTTACGATGCGTCTTGGAATAAAGGTGTAATCGGAATTGTAGCTTCTCGTTTGGTCGATTTGTATTATAAACCAACCATTGTTTGCACGAAGAATAATGAAGGTGAAATTGTAGGTTCAGCCCGTTCTATTCAAGAGTTTGACATACATTCGGCAATCGAGAAAAACAAAGATTTGTTAACACAGTTTGGTGGACATATGGCTGCTGCTGGTTTAGCAATGAAAGAAGAAAATTTCGAAGAATTCAAGATTAGATTTGATCAAACAGTGAAAGAAATGTCGAATGGAAAACATTTTACGCCATCAATTTTGATCGATAAAGAAATTTCTTTTAATGATATGACGCGTTCTTTCTTGGAATCGGTGATGCGAATGGCGCCTTTTGGACCAGATAATATGAATCCAGTTTTTATTTCGAAGGATTTATTAGCAACCGATTTCCGATTAGTTGGTAAAGAACACGCGCGTTTGTACGTACATCAGCGAGATACACGTATTACGTTTCCTGCAATTGGTTTCAAATTAGGGAAATTTGGACCAAAATTAGAGAAAGGACAATCGTTTGATATGGTATACACAATCGGAATGAATTATTGGCAAGGAAAAGGAACTTGGCAATTGAATATCAAAGATATTCGTTTCAACGATTAATGATTTCCTTCTACAACTAAAACCATTTCACCTTTCAAATTTCTTTTTTCGGCTATTTCGGCTAATTCAGTTAATGTTCCGCGTAAAGTTTCCTCAAATTTTTTCGAGATTTCACGAGATAAACTTGCTTTGCGTTCAGCTCCAAAAGCTTCGGCTAAATCTTTTAAAGTGCGTCCAATTTTATGTGGAGATTCGTAGAAAATCATCGTTTTCTTTTCTTCTAATAATGAATCTAATTTCGATTTTCGACCTTTTTTTACAGGTAAAAATCCAACAAAAGTAAATTCGTTATTTGGTAATCCAGAAACAACTAATGCAGGAACAAAAGCTGTTGCACCTGGTAAACATTCTATTACAATATTATTTACCACACATTCTTTTGCTAACAAATAACCTGGGTCAGAAATACCTGGAGTTCCAGCATCTGTAATAATTGAAATGATTTGACCATCTTTTAACTGACGAATGATATCCTCAGTTGCTTGATGCTCATTGTGCATATGATAGCTACGCATTGGAGTAGAAATTTCGAAATGTTTCAGTAAAATACCACTATTTCGCGTGTCTTCTGCCAAAATCACATCTGATTCTTTTAGCACATCAACCGCTCTAAATGTCATATCTCCCAAATTTCCGATTGGCGTCGGAACCAAATATAATTTTCCACTCATGCGACAAAGTTAAGAAGAATTGTTTTGAGATAAAATTTATCTATCTTTAATGTATAACTCTAATTTCATTATGATGAAAAACTACCGATTTCTTGGATTTATAATTCTCCTTTTTATGTTAAATAGCTGTTTGATGGTGAAATTGCCTGAAACTAAGACAGAAATAATAGTTGTGAAAGACTTTGGTAAATCTTGTTTAAATTATGATGAAGAAGATTATTTAGCTGAAAAAACTCGAAAGTCAAAAAAGAATTTCACGACTTCTCTTTATACAGAAAAAGGCTGTAAAGATTTATACGTTTTAGATGATAGTAAATTTGATTTTAGATCGTTTTATGATAATCAAAAATTATTTATAAATCATCAAGCAATAGTTTACTTTAGAGAATATAATTTTAAAGGAAAACCGATAAAAGTCGTGTATAAAATAAAGCCAGCTATTTAGCTGGCTTCTTATATTATTTCAAAATATCTGCTAAATCTGCAATATCTTCAGCCGAAACTTTGTCCAAAATTTTGTCTAAATCTGTTCTTGGAATATCTAATTTAGAATCGATAACCAATACATTTCGCAAACCGTTAATTCCAAAAATCATTTTCTTAACTCGTCCGCCATCTTCTTGTAATGAAATGTTCAAACGGCTATCTTTCGCTTTGAATTTTACCAAGTTCTCATATTTTTCACCACGCATAGAAGATTGCAAATCATTCATAATTCTTTTTTGTTTTCCTTGCCCTGCATCTGAAACAACAAAAACTTTAGCCGATTTTAAATAATTAAATAAATCTGTACCACCAGCTTTTCCAGCTAATTTCAACGCAAAAGAAGGTAAAGGAATTACAGTAGATTGATTATCATATTTTGTGTAGAATTCTTGCATGTTGCTTGTTGTTCCGCAAGATTGCAACGTTAACAATACTGCTATAAAAGATAAACCGATTATTTTTTTCATTGTTGTTGTGTTTTATAAATTAGAGAAAGCTATAACAACTCTCGTACCGAAAATTATTAATTTTTAGGATTGTTGAATTTTTAGGTAAGAAAAAAGCATTTCTAATATTGATGAATCATCTAAACCAACCATTTTTTCTAATTCAGAAATCGAAGCATGTTCGATAAATTCGTCCGGATATCCATTAATTGTGATATTTCCTTTGTAATGAATAGAGTTTAAAAACTCTAAAATTCCACTTCCGAAACCACCTTTTTTTATTCCATCTTCAAAAGTTAGAATGGTAGAATATTTTAATGAAATAGCTTTTAAGCGAGATTCATCCAAAGGTTTGATAAATGGAAAATCAATCAAAGCAACTTTATCTTGAAGATGATTTTGGATGATAATTTCTTCGATTCGAGAACTAATTAATCCAGTCGAAATAATCGCTAATTGATTTCCTTCAAAAATAATTTCAGATTGACCGATTTCTATTTTTTTGACTTTAGAATTGCTTGTTTGGATATTATTTTTTGGATAACGAATAGCAAATGGTTGAGTTGTAAACTGCGCTGTGTACAATAGATTTTTGAAATCTTTTTCGTTTCGAGGCGAAGAAACAATCATATTCGGAATTTCGCGCAAATATGCAATATCAAAATAACCATGATGCGTCGCGCCATCTGTACCAACGAATCCTGCACGATCAATACAAAATACAACAGGTAGATTCTGTAACGCTACATCGTGAATGACTTGGTCGTACGCACGTTGTAAAAATGTCGAATAAATCACACAATACGGAATGGTATTTTGCGTCGCCAGACCAGCTGCAAACGTCACCGCATGTTGTTCTGCAATCCCGACATCAAAAACACGTTCAGGAAAATCTTGATGACATTTCACCAAATTACTTCCTGTTAACATTGCAGGCGTTATCGCAACGATTTGTGAGTTATTTTTAAGTAATTGATGCATGGTTTTACCAAAAACATCTTGATACGATTTTTCTTTTTTCTTTGATTTTATTTCGCCCGTTTCTTTATCAAACAAACCTGGAGCATGCCATTTTACTTGATCGATTTCGGCTTGTTCGTAACCTTTTCCTTTTATTGTTTTGATGTGTAAAACTTTCGGACCTTTTATATAATCAGCTTTATTGAAAGCATTTAGTAAATCATCAAAATTGTGTCCATCAATTGTTCCAATAAAATTTAAACCGAAATTGGAGAAAATATTTTCGGATTGATTTTCTAATGATTTAAAATGTTTTTTCAATCCTCCAACCGAAGGATCAATTCCGATATCATTATCATTCAAAATCACTAAAACATCCAAATCTGTAGATCCAAGATGATTCAATGCTTCTAAACTCATTCCAGAAGTAATCGATGCATCACCAATAATTGCAATGTGTTTTCTATTGATTTGATTGATTTTATCTGCAGTTGCCATTCCAACAATTGCTGAAATAGAAGTAGAAGAATGTCCCGTTCCAAATGTATCAAACTCACTTTCTATACGCGTTGGGAAACCAGAAATACCGTCTTTTTGACGTAATGAATCAAAAATTTGTTGACGACCAGTTAAAATTTTATGCGGATAACATTGATGGCCAACATCCCAAATCAACAAATCTTTTGGTGTATTGTAGTGATAATGTAATGCAATCGTTAATTCAATCACACCCAAACTAGCACCTAAATGTCCTGGTTTTACACTCAAAGTATCCAAAATAAACTCGCGCATCTCGTGAGCTAAAGCAGTTAATTGAGACGCTTCAAAAGTCCTAAGTTCCTTAGGATGATTGATTTTTGAAAGTAGATTATCCATTATTCTTTTACAAAATTACATTTTTCTGAGGAATTTTCCGTACCTTTGCATGTTACAAAATTTAATGTAACATGTTCCAAATAGGAAAAACCCTTGTATCTGAAGAACTACTAAATGAAGATTTTGTTTGTAATCTGAACAAATGTAAAGGGATTTGTTGTGTAGAAGGTGACGCAGGAGCGCCTTTGAATGATGACGAACTAACTGTATTAGACGATATTTATGAAGATGTAAAACCTTATTTGCGTCCCGAAGGAATTGCGGTGATTGAGCAAGAAGGTAAGTACACAATGGATACTGACGGCGATTGGGTAACTCCATTAGTCAATAATCGCGAATGTGCCTATTTAGTTTTCGAAGAAAATGGTTTTTCAAAATGCGGTATTGAAAAAGCATACGAAGATGGAAAGGTCGATTACAAAAAACCAATTTCTTGTCATTTGTATCCAGTTCGTGTTAAGGAATATTCAAATTTCACTTCTGTTAACTATGATGTATGGGATATCTGCTCGGATGCTTGTACCTTAGGAAAAGAATTGAAAGTGAATGTTGCAACATTTGCAAAAGATTCGTTGGTCCGAAAATTTGGACAAGAATGGTACGATGAATTAATGGCCATTCAACAAGAATTAAACAACCAAAAAAAGTAAAAAAATTATTATGTCAATAACAAGAGCAAGAAGATCTACTGACGCTATTGAAAGATTATATATCTCTATGCGTCATTTATTTCATAGAGGAGTGTACCGTCCATCTGGTGCGCCTGGAAAAATATTAAGAAATTTATTATTCGAAATCAATCCTGAAATCTACGGATCAATGACAGATCCAAACAAAGTAGAATTAAGCGGATTAATGTACGTTTTAGATCGTTTACCAGAAGGAATTGTAGAAACACCTTATGTGTCTTTTACATCTGACGAAGGCTATGATCGTTCTATTTTCACACCAATTATTCCTGCAAAACGTCGTCGTTTTTGCTATAGAATTGATGATGATCAAATGAATATCGAAATTTCTCGCGGTCGTTCTGATATCTATGATGTGTTGACGCACTTAACGTTTTTATATAACGAGGCAGATAAAATCAGAAATAGAGCATTCAGTAACGAAACACTTTCTAAAAGTAGAGCGTGGGAATTTATCGAAAATGTTGTATTCAATGAAGTTGAAATTTCTCGAAAAGAACGCGAAGTTGCTTTGATGCATTTATCGACTATTTTAGGAAGAACGTTTGAAGAAACACAAGAAATTCATCATTATTTCAGTAAAGCAGACGATAAAGATTATTTTTTCCGTGTAGTTTATTGGATGGGATATACAAGTCAACAAGATCGTATCGGAACTAAGAAACGTGAAATTACATTTACATCAACTTTACGTGAATCGATTGGTCATCATATGATTGGAGAAAAATGGGCGAATGAAATCAAACGTGTATTATTCGAAAATAATCTTCAAGATAAAAACATTCACATCATTTCTGCTAATATGCACAGTGTGTCTAACATGTTGTATGCGTATGATGGATTGAAAAGAAAATATAAAAATGATGGAGTAGAAATTTACGAAGATTTGAGTGCGGCAAACAACAAAATGTTGCGCGATTCGTTAAATGAATACACTCAACAAAACGGTTTAGTTTACATCAAAGATCAATCAGGAACAAATATCGATGTTCAAATTATTGATTTATCTAAAGTAAACATTGCCAATTCTGCGTTTTCTTATGCAAAAGATAAGAACAATGAGGTGATTATTGTGATGGATTATGCTTTTGGTGAGCAAGCATTTGAAGCGATGGATGAGTTGTTAAAACCATACAAAGTTGGAGATGTAAAATTCAAAATGAATGTAAAATCTGTTGCAATTATGGGTAAAGCCGGAATTTTGGAAGGAAATAAAGGTGATATTATGATTGCGACGGCGCATGTTTTCGAAGGAACTACAGATAATTATGTTTTTGATAACGAATTAACTGCTGCTGATTTCGAAGGTCAAGGTTTAGGTGTTTACGAAGGACCAATGATTTCGGTTTTAGGAACATCGTTACAAAATAAAGACGTTTTAGAATATTTCAAAAATTCGTCTTTCCAAGCGATTGGATTAGAAATGGAAGGTGCGCATTACCAAAAAGCGATTCAGGTTGCATCAAAAATTAGACATCATATTGATAGAGATGTCAAAGTAATGTATGCATATTACGCTTCAGATAATCCATTAGAAACAGGAAGTACATTGGCTTCTGGAGGTTTAGGATTAACAGGTGTAAAACCAACATATCTAATCACACAAAAGATATTAGAAAAAATTATTAAATAAATTCAATGAAGAATTTTTCCATTTTAGGCTACGGTCATATTGGACGTGTACATCAACAAGCGATAGAGGAAACGGAAAACGCACAATTAATTTCGGTGATTGATTTCAATTTACCAGAAGATTTACCTTTCAAAGGTTATTCAACACTTGAAAGTTTTCTGAACGAAGATCAAGAAACGGATGTTGTTGTGATTGCTACGCCAAATGGTTTACACCGCGAACATGCGATTCGTTGCTTAAAAGCTGGGAAAAATGTTTTGATTGAAAAACCAATTGCATTAACAGTAGAAGATGCAAAGGAAATATTGAAAGTTGCGGAAGAGAAAAATCTTAGAGTTTTTACGTCAATGCAACTTCGTTTTTCTCCAGTTGTGCAATATGTAAAGAATTTGATTGACAATAATTCGTTAGGAAAAGTTTTCATGGTGAATATTAATTGCTATTGGAATCGTAATAAGAATTATTACAAGTTGCGCGAATGGCACGGAAACCAAGAAATGGACGGAGGTGTTTTATTTACTCAATTTTCACATTTTGTTGATATCATGAATTTTTGGTTTGATGAGGTAATTTGTACAAATTCAAAAAGTTTCAATTTTACACATCAAGAAGTGACAGAATTTGATGATTCGGGTTGTGTTGATTTTACGGCTGATGGAGCAATCGGACATATGATTTATACAACATCAGTTTTCAATAAAAATTTCGAAAGTAATATCACGCTTATTGCTGAAAAAGGAACAATTAAGGTTGGAGATCAATATCTTAATCAAATGATTTATTCTGATTTAAAAAATGTGTGTTGTTCAAACAAAATTTCTACTGAACAAAAGAATTTTCATCCTAACGCTATTGCCGAGATTTCTGATGCGTTAATCCGTCACAATGAATCTTTGTTAGATGGAAAATATGCTGTAAATTTAGTCAAGTTTATTTCGGATGCGAATCATTTGGCAACAGAAAATAAGCAAGAACTTAAAACAGAAAACTATGAAATTTCACACTCGTAAATGGGTAAAACCGGAAGATCTTAACCCAAATAAAACACTTTTTGGAGGAAAACTTTTGGCTTGGATTGATGAAGAAGCGGCGTTGTATAGTATTGTGCAATTAGAAAATTCTCATGTTGTAACTAAATATATGTCTGAAATCAACTTTATGGCTTCAGCTCGTGAAGGTGATATTGTAGAAATTGGAATTGAGGTGGTGAAATTTGGAACAACTTCATTGGTTTTACAATGTGAAGTACGTAACAAAATGACGCATGAAACCATTATTACAGTCGATCGAATTACAATGGTAAATTTAGATGCAGAAGGAAAACCTAAACCGCACGGGAAAACACAAATAGAATATGTGGTGGATCGTTTAGCTGGAAAAGGTTAAAAAAATATATCAATAAAAAAGTCGAAACATTGTTTCGACTTTTTTATTTTATTCTGAATTTATTCGGATTTTGTTTTGAACTTTTTATCGTTAAAATATAGAGATTTGAATCTTTTACTTCATAAAATAGAAGATATTCTTTAATAATTTTGACTCTAACATCTTCAAAATTTGTTTTTCTTCCAATTTCAGGAAATAAGATAATTAGATTGATTTGATTTTGAATTAATTGAAAAAGTTTTTGACTATAAATAGTTGATTTATTTCGATTTTTCCAATAATCAAGAATGTCGAATAATTCATTTTTTGCTTGAGTTGTCCAAATTATTTTTTCAACCATTCATTCATTTCTTCGTTAACAACAGAATTTGACAAAACATTGTTACTCGAAATCTGATTTTTAGCTTCTTTTATAGCAAGTTCTTCTTCTTCAGAAACTTCATAAATAGAACTTTCGGTTTGAAATTTCAATAATTCTAAAATTTCTTCTAATTTCATTTTATCATTCAGATTTGAAATTTGTAAAATTAGTTCCAATTTTAAATCAGAAATACTCATATTGTTTTGTTTTAGAATAAGATAAAGTTAATGAAAAATTTAAAACATAAAAAATCGCAGAATTTTAATTAAATAAATTCAACGATTTAGATGATATTATAAAAAAGAATTTATTCTGCTATAAATAACGATTTCAATTCGTGTGCATCAGCAGGATTCATTCTTCCGGCTAAAATCAAACTTAATTGTTTACGACGCAAAGCAGCTTCATAACGTTCGATTTCTTGTTCAGATTCTGGAATTAATTCAGGAACTTGAACAGGTTTATTATCATTATCAACGGCTACAAATGTGTAAATACCACTGTTTGTTTGGTTATAAACACAATTTTCGTAATCGTAAACGTAAACATCAACATAAACTTCCATCGATGATTTGAATGCGCGAGTCACCTTAGATTCTAACTTTATCGTACTTCCCATTGGAATCGGAATGTTAAACGCAACGTGATTAACACTTGCTGTTACAACCAAAAAACTTCCACCATGCATTTTCGCAGAAATAGAAGAAATTCTGTCCATAGAAGCCAATAATTCGCCTCCGAACATGTTTCCTAAATTGTTGGTTTCATTCGGTAAAACCAAGTTTGTCATTACTGCTAACGACTCTTTTGCTGTTTTTGCTTTCGCCATAAACTTTTGTTTGTTGGGTGCAAATTTCAACAAAATATTTGAGTTTTGAAACAGTTATTATCGTTGTGTTAAGTATTTGTAATTGAGTTTTTTATTAAATCAATAAAATTTTATAGTTAAAAAATGTTAATATAGATTATTGTATTATTTCAAGTCTTACATTTGAACAGAATTATGAAAATGTTTATCACATACTTGCTATCTGCTTTATTTCTGCTATTTTTTGCGGAAACTAAAGTGCTTGCAGGTACACAACATTTTCAAGGAAATTTAACTTCACAGACAGTTGTCAACGATAATACGCATATTTATCACGCAAGTAAAATTGTTGAAACTAAATTTTCTAAAACTTCAAATTCAAATCAATTTCAAGAATTTAATCCAAGTATCGAGTCGATTGATGACGATTTTCAGACATCAAACAAAATCGATTTAGAAACTTGTATCAAACTATTAAGTGTTGTTCTGGTTTTAAACTTTATTATTCAAGGTTTAAGAAAGAAACACATCTTCTACAATAAAACCATCAAATTTTCGAGTTGTAAGTACATTTTGTTGCGTACAATCAGAATTTGATTGATTTCTTAAATTTTTAAAAATTACACCAAAAATTAGTGTTCAGTCCATGAATAGCTGAATGTTAGCCAATTTTTGTATGTAATATTTTTTGGTAAAACTACTTCTGCCAAGAAATCCATTTAATCAAATTTTACATTTAATAGTTAGAAGAATTATGAAAAGAGTTGCATTATTTGTTGCTCTGAGTACTGTATTGTTGGCAACAAGTTGTTCGTCAAAAAAACAGGAAAAAGAAGAAGTGAAAGATTATCCAATCACAACGCCAATCAAAATGGATACGATTGTAGATAAGGATTATGTTGCCCAAATTCAGTCGGTACGAAACATCGAAATTCGTGCGCAAGAAAAAGGATATTTGCAAAAAGTTTTTGTGGATGAAGGTCAACATGTACAAGCTGGTCAATTGTTGTTTCGCATTATGCCTTCGATGTATCAAGCCGAATATTTAAAATCGAAAGCGGAGGTAAAAGAGGCGCAAATTGAGTTGCAAAATTCAGCAACTTTGGCTGATAACAATGTCGTTTCTAAGAACGAAAAAGCCATTGCGCAAGCACGATTAGAAAAATCGAAAGCAGAAATGCAATTGGCTCAATTACATTTATCATTTACAGATATTCGTGCGCCATTTTCTGGAGTTATTGATAGAATTCCTATGAAATTGGGAAGCTTGATTGATGAAGGAATGTTATTAACAAATTTGTCTGATAACTCATCAATGTTTGCTTATTTCAACGTTTCTGAGCCAGAATATTTAGATTATCAAACAAATATTCAAGATAGAGCGAGTAAACAAGTTTCGTTGATTATGGCAAATAATAAACCTTTACCAGAAAAAGGTTTGGTAGAAACGATAGAAGGAGAATTTAACAACGAAACAGGAAATATTGCGTTTCGTGCGCGTTTTGCAAATCCAAATCATTTGTTGAGAAATGGTGAAACAGGAAAAGTAAAAATGACAGTTCCGTTACATGATGCTTTATTAATTCCACAAAAAGCAACTTACGAAATTCAAGATAAAACCTATGTTTTTGTAGTAGATAAAAATGGTGTTGTGAAATCAAGAAATATCACGATTGGTTTAGAAATGCCTGATGTTTATGTGGTAGAAAGCGGACTTTCGGAGAAAGATAATATTTTGTTAGAGGGTGTTCAGAAAGTGAAAGATGATGATAAAATCAAAACGAAATTTATTGCACCAAGAAAAGTCCTATCATCGTTAAAATTAAAATCAAACTAATCTAAAAAATTCAAAGTTATGTTTGATAAATTTATTCGAAGACCCGTTCTTTCGATTGTCATTTCGTTGATTATAGTTTTCTTAGGAATTCTATCATTAGTCAAATTACCTGTAACGCAATTCCCATCAATTTCACCTCCAAAGGTGAATATTACAGCGGAATATCCCGGTGCGAATAATGAATTATTGATCAAGTCGGTTGTAATTCCATTAGAACGTGCGCTAAATGGTGTTCCAGGAATGAAATATATTACATCTGATGCTGGGAATGATGGTGAAGCGTCTATTCAAGTGATTTTTGATTTAGGAACTGATCCCAATATTGCAGCTGTAAATGTGCAAAACCGCGTTTCTTCGGTTGTCAATAAACTTCCGCCTTTGGTTGTGCGCGAAGGTGTGAAAATTACACGCGAAGAATCAAATATGTTGATGTACATTAACTTGTATAGTAATGATCCAAAAGCTGATCAGCAATTTTTATATAATTATGCGGATATCAATATTTTATCTGAGTTAAAACGTATTAATGGAGTTGGAGATGCAGATATTTTAGGAAACAGAGAATATGCGATGCGTGTATGGTTGAAACCAGATCGTATGCAAGCGTATAATATTTCTGCTGATGATGTGATGAAAGCATTGGATGAACAAAGTATTGAAGCTTCGCCTGGGAAAACTGGAGAAAGTTCTGGAAAACGTTCAGAAACATTCGAGTATGTGTTAAAATATTCAGGTCGATATAACACAAAAGAGCAATATGGAAATATCATTTTAAGAGCAAATCCTGATGGAGAAATCTTACGTTTAAAAGATGTTGCTAATATAGAATTTGGAAGTTCGATGTATGATATTTATTCAACATTGAACGGAAAACCTTCTGCCGCAATTGTGATAAAACAATCGTACGGAAGTAATGCGAGTGAAGTCATCAAAAACATCAAAGAATTGATGGCAGATTTGAAAGAAAATAATTTGCCAAAAGGAATGGATTACGAGATTTCATATGACGTTTCGAAATTCTTAGATGCTTCGATGGAAAAAGTGGTACACACACTTTTTGAAGCTTTCGTTTTAGTTGGTATTGTGGTGTTTTTATTCTTAGGAGATTGGCGTTCTACATTGATTCCTGCGTTGGCGGTTCCTGTTTCTTTGGTCGGAACTTTTGCGTTGATGAGTTTCTTTGGAATTACATTAAACTTGATTTCCCTTTTTGCCTTAGTTATGGCGATTGGAGTCGTCGTCGATGATGCGATTGTGGTGATAGAGGCTGTTCACGCGAAGATGGAAGAGAAAAATCTCTCGCCTTTACGAGCGACGGAAGAAGCGATGCGCGAAATCAGTGGAGCAATTATCGCAATCACATTTGTAATGGCAGCCGTGTTTATTCCAGTTGCATTTATGTCTGGTCCAGTCGGTATTTTTTATCGTCAATTTTCGATTACGATGGCGACATCAATTATTTTATCAGGAATTGTTGCATTAACGCTTACACCAGCTTTGTGTGCAATGATTTTGAAAAATAATCATGATCAACCAAGAAAGAAAACGATGTTAAATAAATTTTTGTTGAAGTTTAATAATTTGTTCAACAAAGGTTCTTTTAAATATGAAAAAGTTTTAACCAAAACAGTTAACAAACGCACTGTTACATTCGGAATTTTATTAGCATTTTGTGCTGGAGTTTTCTTTTTGAATAATAGTTTGCCTTCTGGATTTATTCCAAACGAAGATCAAGGAATGTTTTATGCGATTATTCAAACACCTCCAGGTTCTACGTTAGAAAGAACGAATGAAGTTTCTCAAAAATTACAAAAAATTGCGGAAGGAATTGATGGCGTTTCATCAGTTTCGTCATTGGCAGGTTATGAGATTTTGACAGAAGGAACCGGAGCAAACTCTGGAACTTGTTTGATTAACTTGAAAAGTTGGGACGAACGTTCTAAATCTGCGGAAGAAATCATCAAAGAATTAGAAGAAAAAGCTGGGAATATAAATGGTGCGAATATCGAATATTTTCAACCACCATCTGTTCCTGGATATGGTGCTGCAGGAGGTTTCGAGTTGAGATTGTTAGATAAAGCGGGTAGTGGAGATTATCATAAAATGGAAGAAGTGAGTCGTGATTTTGTAAAAGAATTAACTCGTCGTCCAGAATTGAGTTCTGTATTTACATTTTATAGTGCTTCGTTTCCTCAATATGTCTTGAAAATTGACAATGATATTGCCGAACAAAAAGGAGTTTCGATCGAAAATGCGATGGATAATTTATCAACATTAGTTGGTTCTAATTATGAAACAAGTTTCATCAAATTTGACCGACCTTATAAAGTGATGGTACAAGCTTCTCCAGAATATCGTGCATTACCAGAGGATTTATTGAAATTATATGTAAAAAATGATCAAGGTGAAATGGTTCCGTATTCAGCTTTCATGAAAATTGAAAAAGTGTATGGATTATCAGAAATTACGCGTCACAATATGTATAATGCAGCAGAAATTAGTGGTACGCCAGCTCCTGGTTATAGTAGTGGACAAGCGATTGCAGCGATTAATGAAGTTGCTAAAAATACATTGCCTCGTGGTTTTGGAATTGATTGGGCTGGAATTTCTAAGGATGAGGTTTCTCGTGGAAATGAAGCGGTGATTATTTTTGCCATTTGTTTAATTTTCGTTTACATGATTTTATCAGCACAATACGAAAGTTTCATTTTGCCTTTACCAGTTATCATTTCATTACCAACAGGAATTTTCGGAGCATTTTTCTTCTTGAAATTATTAGGATTAGAAAACAACATTTATGCACAAGTTGCAATGGTGATGTTGATTGGACTTCTCGGTAAAAATGCGGTGTTGATTATTGAGTTTGCTGTGCAGAAACATAACGAAGGTTTATCAATTGTAAAATCAGCGATTGAAGGTGCAGGAGTTCGTTTCCGTCCAATTTTGATGACATCATTTGCGTTTATTGCAGGTCTTATTCCGTTGGTTATTGCTTCTGGTCCGGGAGCAGTAGGAAATAGAACAATTGGTACTGCTGCTGCGGGTGGAATGTTGTTCGGAACTATTTTCGGGTTGTTTATTGTGCCCGGTTTATATGTTGCGTTTGGCGCCTTGGCGGATAAAATGCAATTGGTGAAATACGAAGATGAGAATCCTTTAACAGAAGAAATCACGGAAGATGAATAAAAATAGTTTAAAAAATATAATTGCAATAAGTCTTTTTGGAACAATGATTTGGAGCTGTAAAGCTCCTGCGGTAAGCAAAGAAATCGAAAATCATCAAGCACCAAAAATTCCAGAAGCTTATGAAAATGTGCAAAATGATGATGCACCAAGTTCTGGATTAACGCCTTGGAAACAATTTTTTACTGATCCAAATTTGGTTGTTTTGATAGAAGAAGCGTTGAAAAATAACCAAGAATTGATGATTACACTTCAAGAAATTGAGATTTCTAAAAATGAAGTGTTGTACAAAAACGGAAAATTATCTCCTACGGTAGCTGCAACTGCTGGAGTTGGCGTGGAGAAAGTTGGTCGTTACACAAGTCAAGGTGCTGGTGACGCTTCGACTGAGATAAAACCTGGGAAAGAAATGCCTGATCCTTTGATGGATTATGCGATTGGGTTGAGCGCTGATTGGGAAGTTGATATTTGGAAAAAATTACGTAATTCGAAAGATGCTTCGATTGCGCGCTATTTATCAACGGTGGAAGGAAAGAATTTTGTTTTGACAAATTTAATTTCTGAAATCGCTTCGTCTTATTATGAATTATTGTCTTTAGATAGTCAATTAGATTTAATTCATCGAAATATTGAGTTGCAAAAAGAATCACTACGTGTGGTGAAAATTCAGAAAGAAGCTGCTCGTGAAACTGAATTAGCGGTGAAAAAATTTGAAGCAGAATTATTAAAATCTGAAAGTGAAGAGTTTAATATTAAACAAGATATTACAGAAACTGAGAATAGAATTAATGCATTATTGGGAAGATATCCGCAGACGATAAAACGTGATGGTTCGTCTTTTATGGATTTGATTCCGCAAACAATGCATGCAGGAATTCCGTCTGAATTATTATCAAATCGTCCTGATATCAAACAAGCAGAGTTAGAATTGAAAGCTTCTGCATTGGATGTAAAAGTAGCTCGTGCAGAATTTTATCCGTCACTTAATATTTCTGCGGCTTTAGGACTAAATGCTTTCAAACCTTCTTATTTGGTAAAAATGCCAGAGTCAATTCTATACTCATTGGCAGGAGAATTAGCTGCGCCTTTAATTAATAAAAGTGCGATAAAAGCGGAGTTTAATACCGCAAATGCTCATCAAATACAAGCATTGTACGAATATGATAAAACAATTTTGAATGCTTATTTAGAAGTGTCAAATCAAATGTCGAAGATAAATAACTTAGAACAAAGTTATTCGTACAAAGACAAACAGGCGAAAGCGCTTGTAGAATCTATTGATATTGCGAATCAGTTGTTCAAAAATAATCGTGCAGATTATTTAGAAGTGTTAACAACTCAACGTGATTTATTGGATGCAAAAATGGAATTAATCGAAACAAAAGAAAAACAATTAAGTACAGTTGTCGCTATTTACAAAAGTTTAGGCGGAGGCTGGAAGTAGTTTTCATATTCATTCTAACAAAGAAATAAGCTGCCTTTTGGGCAGCTTATTTCGATTTATATTGTATTAAAATGATGAATTAATTTTCAGTTCTAACCCAAGTTCCAGGAGACTTTTTATTTACATCATTCATATATTTTTGCGCGTCTTCTATGTTATTGAAGCTGCTATATGTAACATAATAATAGCGACCTTTTACATAAGAAATTCCAGCATCTTTGTAACCTTGTTTTTTCAATTCTCCAACCAAACGATCAGCATCTTCTTGACGTTTTAACGAAGCCGCAATTACTTGATATTTTTTATTGCTAGATTTTGCAGTTGTTTTAGTTGCAATTTCTTTTTTGTCCTCAACTTTCTTTTCAGCTGTTTTAGGAGCTTCAACTTTCGTTAATTTTTTCGTTTCTGTTTTTACAACTTCTTTTGTCGAAGGTTTTTCCTTTACAATTGCCGTAATTTCCTTTTCAGTTTCATTCAGTTTCGTTTCCTTTACAACTGTAATTTCAACTTTTTTAGGCGTTTCAATTGTATCTGTTTTCGTTACGGTTTCGGCAATTTGATATTCAACCAAAGAAGGTTCAGCAATCGTTTGTGGCATATTATACACATCGTATTGCACTGTAGGTTTTTCAGTTTTGGTTGCGTCATCTTTACCAATCATTGGCAAAACCAAACCGCTCCATTGCTCCGTTACGAATTCTTGTACGGGTTGCGGCGTATTAAAATATAGGAAGCCACCAACAATAATGGGAATTAATGAGGCTGCGGCTAAAAATTTTGACATGTGTTTGTTAGAGGTTTTAGTTTTAGACGAATCTAAAATGTAATTGGCTTGTAAATTTGAAAGACCGTAAGCGGCGATGAAATAATTTTGAGCATTTTCTGGTTTGAAGTCAATTTTTCCAGCGTCATTAAATTGTAATGATCCAATATTTTGTAAGGTTAAAACTTTTCCATTTTTCAAATGTTCTTGCCAAAAATAAACTTGTTCATTCAAAAATGTTTGCGCATTTTCAAAAGACATTGGCTCATCTTCTACAATTTTATTCACCAAAACACCATCACTTTTTGTTAAAGTTGTATTGAAAGAAAGCTCTTTTCTTGGTGGAATAAATGTGTTTGTTTGCTCGTCAAACGCCACATTTGCAGTGTTTGAGATAAACGCACCAAAATTTGGAACGATTACACAATCGTGCTGAAATAATAATTGACTAATATGCTCTTCTAACCTCATACTACGAAATTAACATTTTTTTTAGATTTAGCAAAAAAATAAATACTTAAAATTATTCTTAGTTGGTTTAATATTAATAATTTAACAAAATGCAAACCGATTTACCATATATTCTAGCACTTTCTTTTCAGAAAGGAATTGGCGATATAACAGCTCGAAAAATTATTCAATTTTTTGGTTCGGCAGAGGCTGCTTGGAATTGTAAACCAAAAGATCTGATGCAAATTTCGGGAATTGGACAGCAAATAAGCAAAGATTTTGGAAATAAAAAATGGTTAGATTTAGCTTTTAACGAAATAGAATATTGTAAAAATAATCAAATCAATATTTTAACTTTTTATGATGAGGTTTATCCACAATTGTTAAAAGAATGTATTGATGCACCTTTGGTGATTTTTTGTAAAGGAAATTTAGAATTTAATCAATTCAATAACAAAAAGATTTCGATTGTTGGTACACGAAAAATGACCAATTATGGACGGAATTTTATTACTGAATTAATCGAAGGTTTAGCAGATTTTGATGTTACAATTGTAAGTGGATTAGCGTATGGTTGCGATATCGAAGCGCATACAAATGCGCTCAAAAATAATGTTGCAACATGGTCGGTAATGGGAACAAATTTTGAACGAATTTATCCTGCATCTCATAAAAAAGTTGCGGTTGAGATGTTACAAAAAGGCGGTTGGATTACAGAACAACCAAGTTTTAAAGCGGTCGTTCCCGAAGCTTTTTTGCAACGAAATCGGATTATTGCAGGCTTGTCGGATATCACAATTGTGGTAGAATCTGCTTTTAAAGGTGGAAGTTTGGTGACTGCAAAATTTGCAAATGAATATAATCGAGAAGTATTTGCTTTACCAGGAAAATCAACAGATGTGTTGAGTATTGGGTGCAATTATTTGATAAAATCTCATCAGGCTTATTTGGTCGAAAACTCGGAAGATATTATTGATTATTTTAACTTCAATTCGAAGAAGAAACCAAAGCAAATAGATTTGTTTATTGAGTTTTCTGATGATGAAAATTTAATTGTAAATTATCTCAAAACCAACGGAAAACAACATATTGATAAAATGTCTTTTGACTTAAATTTGAAATCCTACGAATTGATGCCAACCTTATTAGATTTGGAATTAAAGCAAATAATTTCGACTCTTCCAGGTAAATTTTATGATTTATTGTAACAAGCAATACAATTTTTAGCAAGTTATTTTGTTATAAATTACAGTATTTTTGTGCATTATGAAGACAAAATTGTTCATTTTCATCACCATGATTTTCACAAGTTTAAACGCTCAAAATGATAAAGTGCGTTGGACTGATCTTTTTTCTTACAATAATGTGAAATTGTTGGAAGAAGTAAATGGTGTGATTTATTGTGGAACTGAAAACGGAATTTTCTTGTTCAATCCTCAAAATCCAACAAGTGATTGGATTAAGCTAAATAAAACCAATTTCTTGAACAATGTTGGGGTTTCTGCAATGGCTTATGACAAAGATTCTGATTCGTTTTTAGTTGGTTATGAAAATGGAGGTTTAGATTTGCTGAAATCTGGAGAATCGACAATGGTTTTGGATATCAAATGGAATGGTTTTTCGGGAGATAAAAAAGTCAATCATATTTTTATAAACGATGGAATTGCGTTTATTTCTGGAGCTTTTGGAATTGTTTCTTATGATCTAAAAGAGGAAGAATTTAAAGAAACAACGCGCACAAATACAGCTGTAGTAAATGATGCAGCAATTTTGGATAACAAACTATATATCGCAACCTCAAACGGAATTTATTCAAGCGAATTAACTTCAAAGAAATTAAATAATCCAAATATTAATTCGTGGACACAGCCAACATTTAATCAAAATGTTACCAATATAGAATTGTTTGAAAATCAGATTTATTATTCGATAAACAATGAATTGAAAACTTTAAATGGCTCTTCAGTGGGTTCTTATAATACAATTCTTAATTTAAAATTATCTAATGGACAATTAATTGTTACTCAAAACAATCAAGTTTCTATTTTGAATGGACTAGATTATTCTATAATTGATGAAGATGGAAATGAAATAAATTTCAATTCTGGAATTTTTATTAACAATATTTATTTTGGAGGATCTGTAAATCATGGAATTATTAATTTATCTAATCATAAAGAATATTATCCTGATGGACCTTTTACCAATAAAGCTTGGTCTGTAACGACAAAAAGTGGGAAAGTATGGATTGCACCTGGAGGAACAGAAAGTTATTCAAACGTATTAGAAAATAATGATGGATTCTTTTATTATGACACTAAAAAATGGAATAACTTTCTTTCAAAAGATATTTTTGATATTCGAGATGTTTTAAGAATCGCTCCTCATCCAGATAAAGATAAAAATACATTTATAGTTTCATCATTTAATAAATATGGACGTGATAAAAATGGAAGAACTGATTTATTAGAATTTGATGTAGATTTAATACCTAAGAAAATTATTAACGATCAGTTTCCAAGTTCTAGAATTTCGGGCTTGGCTTATGATAAGTTAGGAAATTTACATATTGGAGCTTCATATCCTGATGGTAAATCGCCTGATTATCAGTCTGTGTATTATGTAGAGAGAAATGCAAATGGTACTTGGAAAAGTTATGATGTTGATAAAACTTCTCCAATAGTAGCACTTTCTCCTGATTTTTCTGATGTTTATACCTATTATGCAAGCGGTAGACAAGGAGGTGGGGTTACAGTTTTAGACAAAAAATATGAAATTGTAACAACAATGACAACTTCAAATAAGCTACCAATTAATAATGTTCTGACTGTTGCAAATGACAAATCAAATAATTTATGGATTGGGACAGAACAAGGTTTAGTCGTTTTGTACGGAGCTGATAATGCTGTAAGTTCTAATAATATTGTCGCAGAACCAATTGTGATTATTCAAGATGGAATTCCAGAGGCGTTGTTAACAGATGTTGGGATTTATGCGATAAAAGTGGATAATGCAAACAATAAATGGATTGCTACTAATGGAGCGGGCGTTTATTATGTTTCGGATAGTGGAGAGTCGACGAAATTGCATTTTACTTCTAAGAACTCACCTTTACCTTCGGATATTGTGTACGATGTTTCCATAGACGAATCGACAGGAAAAGTATTTTTTGCAACAGAAAAAGGTGTGGTTTCGTATAATGGAGATGTGTCGACAGAAGCGAATAATTTTAACAATGCAATTGCGTATCCAAATCCTTATCGACCAGAATATAAAGGGAATGTTACGATAAAAAATCTTCCAAATCGTGCGTTGGTTAAGATTACAGATATTGTTGGAAATTTACTTTTTGAGAAAAAAGCCGAAGGAGGAATTGTTGAATGGAATACAAATAATGCAAAAGGAAAGCCAGTAGCTTCTGGAATTTACTTAGTTTTGATGACAAATGCAGATGGTACAGAAACCAAAACATTGAAAATTGCAGTTGTCCGTTAATGAAAATTTTAGAAACCAAAGCCATTGTACTTTCGAGCTTAAAATATGGTGACACGAGTTTAATTATTCGTTGTTATACACAAGATTTTGGCTTAAAATCATTTATAGCAAAAGGAGTTTTCTCCAAAAAAAAGCGAAATACTTCGTTGTATTTTCCGCTAGCAGAAATAGATTTGAGCTTTCAACCGAAATCAAATGAACAACAATTGGTTTTCTTAAAATCAGCACAAACATCACATTATTATGAATCGTTGCATTTTCATCCTATAAAATCTGCGATTGTTTTTTTCTTGGCTGAGATCTTAAATTTAGTTCTGAAAGAAGAGTCAGAAAATCCTGAATTATATTTTTACATCGAACATTCGCTAAAAGAATTTGATCAAAAGAAAGACGATTTTGCAGATTTTCATTTGATATTCTTGATTCAATTATCTCATTTTCTTGGATTTTATCCAAATTTAGAAATTGACGGAAATCTATTCGATTTAGAAAATGGATTTTTTACCAATTCAAATTCATCCATCAATATGTTGAAAGCAGATGAAACTTTTTTGTTCAAAAAATTGTTAGAATTACATTTTTCCGAAGATTCAAAAAATATATTCAATCAATCACAACGATCTCTCTTATTAGAAATTTTAGTAAAGTATTATCAAATTCACACCAATAATTTCAAAAAGCCAAAATCACTTCAAGTTTTACATGAAATGTTTAGTTAATGGGAAGAAAGAGTAAAAAATCAAAAAAGGAAGATATAGCAAAAAATACTATAAGAAAAGAGTTTGTTTCTACCAAGACATCAAATTTCATTTCAATTGTATTATTTGTTATTGCATTTGTCTTCTATAAGAAAGATGAACTAATATTATTTAATGTAGGATGGTGGTATTATATTGTATTATTTATATTTTCACTGATTTTCGTTTTTTTAATATTAAATATACCAAT